>CAMFSU010000049.1 GCA_945983355.1 uncultured Clostridia bacterium
AACTGAACTACCAGGCCACATGGTGGGAACAACAGGGCTCGAACCTGTGACCCTCTGCTTGTAAGGCAGATGCTCTCCCAGCTGAGCTATGCTCCCACGATGACCGCGCTGGCTTGCCAATGGCAACTCACCGGCGACAAGCAATATATTATCATAACATATTGTATTTGTCAAGCAAATTTTTTTAATTTTTTAAAATTTTTTCAATATCTTTTTTCGAAAAACTATATGTTGTGTTACAGAAGTCACAGCATACACTAACTTCAGGTAAATCAGCGGTCATATCAGCCAATTCTTCTTTATTTATTGACTTTAAAGTGGCTTCAACCTTTTCCCTTGAACATTTACATTTATATGCAACCTCTTCGGTATATATAACCTCTACCTCAAAACCTCTTAACACATCTTTTACAATTTCTTCAATATCCATACCCTCATCCATTAAAGCAGTAAGGGGGCGAACATTTTTAAGGTTTTCTTCAAGCTTTACTATTATTTCCTCTTCGGTAAAGGGTAAAAGCTGTAAAATATAGCCACCCGCTTTTCTAACTGTCAAATCGGTGTTTACAAGCACACCCAACGCACAAACGGTGGGAATTTGCTCGCTTGTGGCGTAATATGAGGTAATATCCTCGGCAATTTCGCCCGAAACGATAGGGATAAATGCGTTATATGGCTCTTTAAGCCCTAAATCCTTGGTTACAAAAAGACTGCCATTTGTACCAACCGCAGCCGAAACATCCAGCTTGCCGTTTGGCTTTAAGGGAATTTCAACCACGGGGTTTTGCACATAACCGCGCACATTACCGTGATAGTCAGCCGAAACGGTAATTGCACCGGCAGGGCCGTTACCGTCAATTTTAAGGGAGATTGTGTTCTTTTCGCCCTTTAACATATTGCCCATCATAGCAGCGGCGGTGAGCATTCTGCCAAGTGCGGCAGTTGTCACAGCCGAGGTTTTATGAATTTCTTCTGCCTTGGCTACAATATCAGTCGAATCCACAGCCGACACCATTATTGCGCCTTCGCTTGTTATACATCTTATAAGTTTGCCCATTATTTCACCTTTTTTGTTATATAAATAGCCCTTTGGCTAACCTCATTTAACGGTTTTTCGGTCATATCGTCAAAAACTGCAACCACCGAAAGCCCTGCTTTTTCTAATGCTTTTTGAAGCTCATCCTCGCTATATGCCCGTTCAGAAAAATCTTCACTTTCCCGCAGATAGCTGTCACCCTGTTTTACAAAAAAGTCAAGCGAAATATCCACCGTTTTATTTTTTTTATTATAATTATTAGCCCACACGCAGTAAAGGTCGCCCCTGTCCATCACAAAGACATTGTCGCCCAAAATTTCGCGGTGCTTATATTCGGTATTGACATCAAATATAAAAAGGCGGTCTTTTTCTAAAAACAACGAAATTTTACAAAGTGCCTTGCAAAGCTTTTTATAATCGGTTATATGATTTAAACTGTCAAGACAGCAAACTGCACCGTCAACCGTGCCGAAAAGGTCAAGTTCCTCTGCCTTTTGGCAAAGATACAAAACATCAAGACCGTTCTCCATAGAGCGCTGTCTTGCGATGTTAAGCATTTCCTCGCTCATATCGGCGCCGATAACCTCAACACCCTGCTTTGCAAATTCGTTTGAAAAACCACCCGTACCGCAAGCAACATCTAAAAGAAGTGTCGGCATTTTATCATATTTTTTAAAAAGCTTTATTAAGTAAGCCGTACGTTTTTTATAATCAACATCATAAGTGAGTTCATCATAAAATTCGGCAAAAGTGTTATACATTTTTATTTTAACCTTTCGAAAGCCAAATTAAGCCCCTCGTTCATAGAACGGTTTACACGGCTTATGGTTGCGGTACTGGCGCCCGTAGATTTTACAATATCGCTGTAAACCTTTTTTTCATTTAAAAGCTTTGCCACAACAAAGCGCTGAGCATAGGTTTCAATTTCCTTTGGGGTGCAAATGTCACCAAAGAACATATAAAGCTCTTCACGGGTTTTAAGGGTTAAAACCGCATCAAATAATTGGTCAGCAAAATCGGTTCTTTTCATAAAAAATACCACCTTGTTAGAATACAAAAACATTTTAACACATAAAAGCGCTAAAGTCAATTTGTGACTTGATATATTATTAAAAAAATGATAATATAAAGACATAATTAAAGTCGAAAAAGGATGTTTTTTGATGAACAGTGTAAAAATTTTACACACCGCTGATATACACATTGGCGCGCGCGACGCTTTTTTGGGCGCCGCCGCCGAAGGCCGCCGCTTTGAAACCCTTTTAACCTTTGAAAAAATCGTTGATTTGGCGAAGGAAAAGGGTGCTGACATTTTGGCCGTTGCGGGCGATTTGTTTGACAGCAACAATGTTGAAAGCGAATTTATATCAGGTGTTTTAAATAAAATTAGCTCTATACCCGAAATCAAGGTGGTTTTTGCCGCGGGCAATCACGACCCGTTAAACAGCGAATCACCCTTCTTAAATAACAGCTTACCCCAAAACCTTTATATTTTACCCACAACCGACAGTGTTTTAACCTTTGAGGATATAAAAACCAAGGTTTACGGCAAATCATTTGAAGGGGTTTATTTAAAGGGCGAAGAAGAATTTTCCATTAAACCCGATTCGGACTATATAAACATTATGGTACAACACGGTGAGCTTAGAGCTGATTTAGGTTCTGACTATAATTCCATTACCCCAAAATTTGTTAAAAAAAGCGGTATGGATTATATTGCTTTGGGCCATGTGCACACCCACACCCCCGTTGGCAAAATTGACAACACGCATTTTGCTTATTGCGGCTGCCCCGAGGGGCAGGGCTTTGATGAATTATCCCAAAAGGGTGTTTATTTTGGCGAGGTGCAAAAAGGCAAGTGCGATTTGCAGTTTATCCCCGTTTCAAAACGCCAACACATTGTAAGACAGGTTGACATTACAAGCTGTGAAGACATTGCAGGCGCAGTTTTGGCCGACCTTAAAGCAAACTTTGAAAACTATGCCGATAATCTTTATAAAATCGAGCTTGTGGGCAGTATCCCAAGTGATGCTACCCTTAACCTTGCCGAAATAACCGCACGCCTTTCGGCACAGCTTTATTTTGTAAAAATTAAGGACAAAACCGAATTTTTACTTGATTTAGAACTTTTGGCAACCGAACCCACCCTTAAAGGTGTTTTTGTTAAAAATATGCTTTCACTTTTAGACCAAAGCGATGACAAGGAAACCGTAAAGCAGGCGCTTAACATTGGGCTTCGCGCCTTTAATTCGGGGGTGATGTATAATGAAGATTAAAAGCTTATATATTTCGGCCTTTGGTGGTGTTAAGGACCTGAGACTTGACTTTGAAAATGATTTTACCGTTATTTTCGGTGAAAACGAGCAGGGCAAAACCACCATTATGAATTTTATTAAAATGATGTTTTACGGTAGTGAACGTGCCAAGGGCGACCTTGCAAAAAGCCCCCGCAAAAAGTACACCCCATGGGACAACAGCCAAATGTCAGGCAGTATTGACTTTGAAAAAGACGGTAAAAGCTTTCGACTTGAACGCATTTTCGGTGAATCAAACTCTACCGACAAGGTAACCCTTATTGATAAGGATTTAGGAAAGCGTGAAACCGTTTCGGCAGATATTGGCGCCAAAATTTTAGGGCTTTCTGCCCCCGCGTTTGAACGCAGTATCTTTATTGGTCAGTTTGGTTTTCCCGAAAGCAATGCTGCGGCCGAGGGTGAAATAAATTCAAAGCTTTCAAACATTGCACTAACCGGCAGTGAGGACATATCCTTTGATGAGGTTTATGCCCGACTTGAAAAGGCAAAGCTGCAGCTGTCTTCAAAAAGCGGAAAAACAGGCACTTATGATAAAAACCTTATCGCCTTAAAAAACTTAAACGAACAGCTTGAAAAAGCCGAGGGTGATGCTGAAAAAATTGCCGTTGGTCGCCAAAAGGCCGCCGAAATTGTAAAAGAAATTGAAGCTTTGCAACAAAAAGCCGATGCTTTAAAGCAAAAAATTGATAAAGAGCAGGACTTTAAAAACGCAAATAAGCTGCGCGAGCTTTTGGCGCTTAAAGAAGAGCTTGAAAAAATTACGGCCGAGCTTACACTTGAAAACGGCAGCAAAATTGATGAAATGTTTCTTAAAAAAATTGATTTTTGCCTTTCAAAAATCGGCGGTGTAAAGACCAAAATTGAAGCCAAGGAAAACGAAAACAAAATAATTAAGCAGGGGCTTGATTTAGCGCTTAACCCACAAAAAGCATCCCCTGAAAAATCGGCCGAGCTGAGTGACAAGATTAAAGCACTTGAAGAAAAGCAAACCGATTTAAAAACTGAGTATAACAACACCGAAAATGAATTAAACCAAAAAGCCGCACCCAATTTTATTTTGCTTATTTTAGGCATTATATTGGGATTGGGCGGTGCAGCGCTATGCTCTTATAAAACATATATAGGTGTGGTTGTTGCCTTAATCGGCATTATCTTATGTGTGGTATTTCTTGTTATCACAAGCTCGAAAAACGCCAAGAAAAAAGCACTTGAAGGTCGGCTTTTAAACATTAAGCTTGAGCTTAATGAGCTTATGACCGTTTTAACCCTTGAAAAATCAAACCTTAATGCCATTACCACCGCATTAAATTCAAATGCGGCGATGATTGAAAACCAGCAAAACCACCTTAAAGAAAATGATGAAAAAATTGAAGAGCTTTTAAAGGAAAAAGCCGATTACGAAACCGAGCTTTCAACCCTTTTGGGCAATACCTTTAACACAACCGACATTGACAGTACGCTTGATGCGCTTCGCCACAAGGCCGGCGAACAAAAGGAAATTAAGCAAAAAATTAACTATATTTTAAAGGATGTCGGCAACATTTCTTATGAAGAGGCGGCACAAAAAATTAAAGAGGCCGAAAGCTTTGAAATTGAAGACGACTTTGATGCCATAAAGCAAGAATTTTCTAACATTTCGGATGAAATTTTAAACCGGAAAACCACCGCTACCGAAATTTTAACCGAAATTAAAGCCATGACAAAGGTAATGGATAACCCCGAGGCGATAAAATCACAAATTGCCGATTTGACCGCCAAGTCACAGTCACAAAAAGAGTATTTAGATGCTTTAAATCTTGCAATGACTACCCTTTCAAACAGCTTTGCAGAGGTTAGGCGAAACTATGGCTCGGCACTGGACAGCAAAACCGCCGAAATTTTTAAGGGTATTACAGGCGGCAAATACAAAGCCGTTAATGTTTCAAAATCGTTTGACATTTCGGTTGAAAAGGCCGACACCTTTGGCAGCTTTGAAATTGGTTATCTTTCAAGCGGTACGGTTGACCAAGCGTATTTAAGCTTACGCCTTGCGGTCAGCGAATTTATGGCCGACACAAACGGTGCTTTACCCATTTTGCTTGACGATTCGCTTACACAGTTTGATGATAAGCGCCAAAAAACCGCTTTGGAATTTTTAAAGGATTATTCAAACAAAAACCAAATTATAATGTTTACCTGCCATAAGGCAATAAGCGACACCGCCGAAGCTTTGGGTGGTAAGAAAATCAGTATATCTTAAACCAAAAAAATCAGGCAAAATTTTGCCTGATTTTTTGCTAATATTTGCAAAATATAATGAAGTGTGATAAAATATAATAAGAGAGGTGATAAAATTGGCACGACAACATACCCGCGGTTTTCAAATGCCCGCAAGAATTGTTGCATCAGCATTGCTTTTGCTGATACAATTTGGCTTTTTATTTTGGGTTTTATATAATTTTACAATTCATTCGGCAACTGTGCTTGTTTTATCCTCTATTATAGGTATGGTAACCGTTATTTTTCTTGTAAACCGCCGCGGCAACCCCGACCATAAAATGAGCTGGATTATTTTTATACTGCTCTTCCCCATTTTTGGCATTTCGGTCTATCTTTTATGGGGCGGCAACAGCGTTATGCCCCACATCCGCAAAAAAATGAAGGTTTGCGAGTCGCATTATTTGCCTTTTTTGGAGGATAATAAGGATATTATCGACCGACTTCGCTATAATGATATTATGCACTCGCGCCAAGCGGAATTTCTTATAAATGAATCGGGTTATCCGCTTTATGACGGCACATCAAGTGAATATTTACCATCGGGCGAAAGGTTTTTTGAACAGCTTTTGGCAGAGCTTGAAAATGCACAAAAATATATTTATATGGAATTTTTCATCCTTGCTGAAGGATATATGTGGGATGAAATTCACAAAATATTAAAACGCAAGGCGCAAGACGGCGTTGAAATTAAAATTATTTTTGATGATTTTGGCAGTATTAAACGCCAAAGCCCCGACTTTTTAGAAAAGTTAAAGCGTGAAAAAATTGAGGTTGCGGTTTTCAATAAAATTAACCTTATTTTCAACATTTTTATGAACAACCGAAATCACCGCAAAATTGTGGTTATCGATGGCGAGGTCGCCTTTACCGGCGGTGTTAATATTGGGGATGAATACATCAACAAATATAAACGCTTCGGTCATTGGATGGACTGCGGAATAGCGCTTCGCGGCAAGGCAGTAAAAAGCTTTTTGGCAATGTTTTGTGTTATGTGGGAATTTGTCACAAAACAGCGCATTGATATGAAATCGCACCTTGGAAGTGGCTTTTCTTATGATGATGGGTTTGTTATCCCCTACAGCGACGGGCCGTTAAATGATAAAAACCCCGCCGAAGGCATTTATATGCAAATCTTAAATTCGGCACAGCGTTATGTTTATATAATGACGCCCTATTTAATAATTGACGATATGATGACATCGGCTTTGTGTATGGCGGCAAAATCGGGCATTGAGGTTTGCATTATAACACCACATATACCTGATAAATGGTATGTTCATAATGTTACGCAATACCATTATTTAGACCTTTTGAAAAGCGGTGTTAAAATTTTTGAATATACCCCCGGCTTTATTCATTCAAAGGTTTATTTGTCAGATGACAGCATTGCCACTGTCGGCTCGGTTAATATGGATTATCGCAGCTTTGTTTTTCACTTTGAAAGCAGCGTATGGATTGACGACAAAAAAACAGCCCTTGACATTAAGCACCACTTCCGCGAGGTTTTGGCAGTTTCAAAGGAAATCGAGCTTAAAAAATGGCAAAAGCGTTCGGTTTTTGTGCGAATTAAGCAGGCGCTTTTACACCTGTTTGGGCCTTTTATGTGATTGACAAATTAAATTTGTTTTGATATAATAAATGTGGTTATATTATCTTTGGAAAGGCGGAATTTTTTATGAAAAACGTTTGGAAAGTAATTGTTGCAATTTTGGCATTATTCGGCGCTTTGGTTGGCGCACTTGTTGTTGTTGATAAAATTAAAAACAAAAACCGCATCAAAGGTGACTATCTTGAATGTGATGACGATGCTGACGATATCCCCGATATCGATGAATAATTGTTAATATAAAAGGTCCCTTTGGGGCCTTTTATTATATATGCTTTTTGCTATATTTTTGTGTTGTTTGCCGAAAAAGTTTATAATTTAATGGTAATTTTTTCTATTTTTATGCAAATTGCACAAAAAATAGACAAAATATACTGCTAATGGCCAATAGAAATTTTAAGAGGAATATTGTATTATATTTTATATAGAATATAAATGGAGATGATTTAAGATGACTAAGCTTTCAAGCACAAAGCTTGCCACACTTATAGAAAAAAAGCTGTCCCACAATTTTGGCGTTTCACCCGCCCAAGCATCTGACGAGCTTTTTTATAAAGCAAGTGTTTTAACACTGCTTGATATTATGAAGGAACGCAGAAGCGAATTTAAAAAAGCTACTGCCGAGCAACAGGCAAAAACCGTTTACTATTTAAGTATGGAATTTTTGATGGGCCGTTCCTTTAAAAATAACCTTTTTAATATGGATTTAACCTCTACCATGGAAAAGGCATTAGCAAGGTTTGGCGTAAAGCTTGAAAACCTTTACGAATTAGAGCCCGACGCAGGTCTTGGTAACGGCGGTCTTGGTCGACTTGCTGCCTGCTTCTTGGATGCCCTTTCAAGCGGTGGATATTCCGCTATGGGCTATTGCATAAATTATGAGCTTGGCATTTTCCGTCAAAAGCTTGTTGACGGCTGGCAGACCGAAATGCCTGACTTTTGGCTTCCCGGCGGCGGCGTTTGGCTTGAAGCTCGACCCGGCTCTGCTGTGGATGTAAACTTTGACGGCTATATTAACGAATGGTGGGAAAACGGCTATCACCATATTGAACACTGCGACTATCAAACCGTTCGCGCCGTACCCTATGACCTTATGGTTGCAGGTAAGGACGGTAAAACCATTAACGCCCTTCGCCTTTGGAGTGCGGAATGTCGCGATTTTGATATGTCGGCATTTAACCAAGGTGACTATGTACGTGCTATCGAACAGCGTGCAATGGCTGAAACCATTTCAAAGGTATTATACCCTGCTGACAACCATTATGAAGGTAAATCGTTGCGACTTCGCCAACAATATTTCTTGGTGTCAGCATCAATTCAGGATATTTTGCACCGCCATTTGCGCACCTATAACACGCTTGACAATTTGCCCGACAAGGTGGCAATTCATATTAACGATACCCACCCAACGCTTTCTATTCCCGAGCTTATGAGATTTTTGCTTGATGAATGTGGCTACACTTGGGAGGATGCTTGGGCACTTGTTACCAAAACAGTTGCCTATACCAATCACACCATTATGCAGGAAGCTCTTGAATGCTGGTCCGAAGGACTTATTAAAGAACGTCTTCCCCGCATTTATCAAATTATTAAAGAAATTGACAGGCGTTGGCGCCAAGAGGTTATTGAAAAAACAGGCGATTTGGGCCTTGCTGAACGCACAAGCGTTATTTCAAACGGTGTTGTCAGAATGGCAAACCTTTGCTGTGCAACCTGTCACACCGTAAACGGCGTTTCAAAGCTTCACAGTAAAATTTTGGTTGACGAATTATTCAAGGATTATGTTCGCTTGTCACCCGATAAATTTACAAATGTTACAAACGGTATTGCACACAGGCGTTGGCTTTGCTGCGCCAATCCCGAGCTTACATCTTTCTTAACCGACACCATTGGCGATGACTTTATTAAGGATGCAAGAAACCTTGAAAAGCTTATGGCATTTAAGGACGATAAAGCCGTTACTGACAAGCTGAATGAAATTAAGCTGCATAACAAACAACGCTTTGCAAAATATATTAAGGATGAAACAGGCATTATTTTAAACCCTGATTCTATTTTTGATATGCAGGTTAAGCGCCTTCACGAATATAAGCGCCAACACCTTAATGTTTTAAACATTATAAGCGAATACCAGTTTATTAAAAACAACCCCAACGCCCCCTTTACACCAAAAACCTATATCTTTGGCGCAAAGGCAGCACCAGGTTATCTTTTTGCTAAACAGGTTATTCAAATGATTTATAAGCTTTCCTGTCTGCTTGAAAACGACCCCGATGTTAAGGATAAGCTTAAAATCTTATTCCTTGAAAATTACCGCGTTACTATGGCAGAGCTTATGATTCCCTCTGCCGACATTAGTGAACAAATTTCACTTGCTTCTACCGAAGCCAGCGGTACAGGTAATATGAAGCTTATGATGAACGGTGCAATCACCTTGGGTACCGAAGATGGCGCAAATGTTGAAATTCACAGTGAGGTTGGGGATGACAACATTATCATTTTCGGTATGCAAACACCTGAGGTTTTGCGTTTGCAAAAGCAGGGTTACAACCCGTATGAATATTATAACAATAACGAAACTTTACGCGAGGCCTTGGACTTTATTGGCAAGGGCTTTGGCGGTATGAATTTTGACAGCATTTATCATTCGCTTAAAAATCACGATAATTATATGGCTTTGGCCGACTTTGCTGATTATCAGTCAGCCCAAAGAAAAGCAACCGAGCTTTATAACGACCGTGATACTTGGAACAAGATGTCACTTGTAAACATTGCAAAATCAGGCGTGTTTGCGGCTGACCGTTCTATTGAAGATTATGCGCGTGATATTTGGCACATTAAACCGGTTGAGTAATTATGAATTATTATCCTTTTGATTCGCGAAATTTATCTTATAAAAGCAAGCTTGGTGCCTTAGCCGAAGGGGAAACCCTTCGGCTTAGGTTGCTTTTGCCCGAATGGGAAAAAATAAGCCGTGCGTATTTGCTTATTCGCAACGATAATACAGGCAATTTAGATAAAATAATGATGAAAAAGGCCGAAAAGTGTGACGATTACTGCTTTTGGGAATGTGACATTTCCTTAAAAGAGGGTATTTATTGGTATTCCTTTAAATATAACACCGTCGACACCGAATTTTATGTAACAAAATTTGACCATTCGTTAGGTAAGGTGGCGGGTGACGGCAGCTGGTGGCAGTTGACCGTTTATAACAAAAGCTATACCACACCGAAATGGCTTGATGGCGGTATAATTTATCAAATCTTCCCCGACCGTTTTTATAATTCCAAAAAAGTTAAAAAGGACGTCCCAACCGACAGATATATGTGTGATAATTGGGACAAGACCCCCGAATACAAACCGCAAACCGATAAAAATAACCCAAAATTTTTGGGTAATGACTATTATGGCGGTGACTTAAAGGGTATTCAGCAAAAGCTGCCTTATCTTAAAAAATTGGGGGTTAACTGCATTTATTTAAACCCAATTTTTGAGGCACACTCAAACCACCGCTATAACACCGCAAATTATATGAAAATTGACCCTGTTTTAGGGGACGAAAAAGACCTTAAAGCGCTTATAAAAGCCGCTGAAAAACTAGAAATTTATATTATTTTAGACGGTGTTTTTTCTCACACGGGGGATGACAGCATTTATTTTAATAAGTATAACCGTTACGACTGTGTTGGGGCATATAACAGTGATGAGTCTCCCTATCGCAGCTGGTATGATTTTGGCGAAACCCATGACGATTATGAATCCTGGTGGGGCATTAAAACCTTGCCCGAAACCAAGGAAAATGACCCCCATTTTTCAAAATATATCACAGGCGAAAAGGGTGTTATACGCCATTGGCTTAATTTGGGTATTAAGGGCTTTCGTTTGGATGTTGCAGATGAATTACCCGACCATTTTTTAGACAAGGTGCGTGTGGCTGTAAAAGCCGACAGCAGCGAAAACTTTTTACTGGGTGAAGTTTGGGAGGATGCCACAAACAAAATAAGCTATAACGCCCGCCGCAGATTTTTGCGTGGCAAGCAGCTTGATTCGGTTATGAATTATCCCTTTGCAAATGCTATTATAAGATATTTGAAGGGTGGCAATTCCCGTGATTTAATTGACACCGTGCTTGAAATTTTAGAAAATTATCCGCCGCAAGCGGTTAAGCTTTTGATGAATCATATTGGCACACACGACACGCCACGAATTTTAACCGTTTTGGGCAGTGATAACGACAATTACTCCACCGACCGTGAGTGGCAAGCAAACCAAACCTTAACCGACGAGCAGTATAAAAAAGCTGTATCGCTTTTAAAGGTTGCTGCAATTTTACAATATACGCTTCCCGGTGTGCCGTCGCTTTATTACGGCGACGAGGCAGGACTTACAGGTTATGGCGACCCGTTCTGCCGCCGTGCATACCCTTGGGGCAAAGAAGATAAAGACCTTTTAAAATTTTATCAAAAGCTCGGTCAGTTCAGGCGTTCATCCGATGCCTTTAAGTCGGGTGAATTTATCCCCTTTTATGCAAACTTTGGTGAAATCGCCTATATGCGAAAATCTGAAAGCGAAACCGTGCTTATTGCCTGCACCCGTTGGCACGAAAGCACAGCCATTACCGTGCCAAAAGAATTTGACAATGCCGAGGTTGTTTTCGGCCAAAAATCAAATGACGGGGTGTTAACCCTTGAGCCGTTCGGTTTTACAGTATTAAAGCTTAAAAATAATTAAAAAATAAAAACCGCAAGATTTATTCTTGCGGTTTTCTTATTTCATTATACGCTTTTTCCATTTTTTCGTAAAGCATTGCGCCAAGCTCGACAGTGTTCATACCCTCGTACTGTTCGGGGTAAACAACATCGGCAATTTTAAAATCAATAACTGTTTTTCTTCTAAACATATTTTTTGGTATTTGGCGGGTGTTGTTAATTACACAAACGACTATTGGTGCATTGGTCTTTAAAGCAATTTTAAAAACGCCGTTTCTAAAGGGCAACATCTCACACGAAGGGCTCGCATAACCTTCGGGGAAAACACCGATAGACGCCTTGTCGCTTTTAATAATGCGGATTGCCTCAATAATTGTCTTGGCGGCCTCGCGGTCGTTTTCGCGGTCAATAAAAAGACCGTAAAGCTTGTGCATTGCCTTGGCAATAAGATTTAATTCTTTTATTATATCTTTTTTACCGATATACCCGATTTCAACCTTATTAAAAACCGACATTAAAATAACGGGGTCAAAGTCAAACTGGTGGTTGCAAATAAAAAGCATTCGCTTGTCTTTTGGGATGTCGTCAGGGCTCATACCGGTAACATTGATTTTAACCCTTGCAAGTGTAATTATCATGGGCAAGGATATATTAACAATAAAACGGTAAAATTTAGCACCCTTTTCCCTGTCGGATTTTAAGCTTACAGGCACAAAAGCCAATATAAGCAGTAAAATGTGCGAAATAATGAAACCAACAAAAAAGCCGACAAACATTAGCGGCACAGCCCACCAAGAATAGCTTTGCCTGAATATGTCAAAAAAGTTATTTAAAATGGGTAATAGTGCGGCTGATAAAATTAAGTAAAAATATAACACAATAAATATACCTCAATTTTGTTTGCGAACAATGGAATATTCGTCATAAAAATTAAAATAGGGACATTCAAATTTGGGCGAGGACAAAAAGCGTTGCATTTCATCCTCATCCAAATTTACATTACAATAATAGCAGTCATCTATATCATCATAAACATAGTTAGAGCAGTTTTCACAGTTTGCCGATGCCACTATTCTTCACCGCCTTGTTCTTCACTAGATACTGGTGGAGTATCCTCATCGCCACCTTCATTTTTGCTGTTTTCATCATTTGGGGTATTTGACTCGGATTCTTCAGGTGTGGAAGTATCAGGATTTGAGACATCGGGATTTGAAACATCAGGATTTGAGACATCGGGATTTGAAACATCGGGTTCATCGGCAGATGGCTCGGATGTTTCGGGCTCCTCAATCGACGGTTCAGAAGTATTAGGTGTAGAGGTAGAGGGTTTTGAAATTATGCCCGCACCGCTTGTTTCGTTTCTATACCAATCGTTTTTCTCGACACCGTTTTGTGCGATATAATCTTCAGGGGTTATATTATCATAAAAATAAGCGTGTAAAATCTTACTTGCATATGAAAGGTCATAATAAACACAGTCGCCCACACCCTTAATATTAAGACCTCTCATCATATAGCTGTCAAGCGGCACGCGTGACTGTGAAAAGGTTGGAGATTTAAGCAAAACATCAAAAGCAAGCCCCATAATTTCGCTGTAAGAAAGCGAGGTTTGGGTATAAGGCATTAACGCCTTAGCAAGCTTAATATATTCGCTTTTCTTCATTGTAAGGGCTTTATTGAAAAGCTGCTCCATTACATAGCGTTGACGGTCGGTTCGGCCATAGTCGTTATTTGTGCCCCAAACATTTTTGGTTTTGCGAATACGAGAATATGCAACCGCCTGTATGCCGTTTAAGTGTTGTTTGCCCGCAGTATGAATATAATACTTTTGGGGATCTTTGCCAAGGTTTTGGCAAATTTCTTTAATACATCCGTTAAGGGCATAAATGCTCTTACTAATAGGCACAACCTCACCCTTGACAAGCTCAACATCAATACCGCCGACAGCATCTATGATTTCAGCCATACCGTAAAAATTAACGGTAGCATATTCTGAAATATCAAGCCCGAAATTTTGGTTTAGGGTTTTAATTGCAAGCTCAGGGCTATTAGCGTAAGCCGAATTGATTTTGCGGTATTTTATTTGACCGCGTTGCTCAATTTTAACCAATGTATCACGAACGATAGAAACAAGCTTAACCGTTTTAAGCTCGGTATTTATACTTAAAACCATTATCGAGTCAGAATTACCCTTAAAGCTTTTGCTTCTTGAATCAATACCGAAAAGCGCGATATTTATAACCTTTTTGTCAACAACATTCTCGAAACCCAAATCTTCGGGGTTGTCGGTAATATCGTTATAGTTATAGTTAAATATGTTAAATAAAACACCAAAGGCAATAGCAAAAACCAAAATCAAAGCAGTAAGCACGATTAAGGTTTTTTTGGTTTTTGGTTTAAGTGACTTAAAGGCATGTCCTATTTTCTGAAAAAAGCCCATAACACCA
Source organism: uncultured Clostridia bacterium (assembly GCA_945983355.1). Taxonomy (GTDB): domain Bacteria; phylum Bacillota; class Clostridia; order Oscillospirales; family Acutalibacteraceae; genus UBA737. The sequence continues at coordinate 14,373 of CAMFSU010000049.1, forward strand.
CGCTTTTTCTTTACAAAATGCTTGCCTTTAAGGTTGGCACTTGTAGATGAAACATCAACAAAATCATTATTCATTTTAGAACTGGAAATAATATCTTCAAAATCTTTTCTTTCTTCCATTTTTATACCACCTTTTAGTCAAGCAGTTGTTTGTAAATTTCGCCCTTTTTTTGATTTGTAAGGGCTGCGGCTTCCTTTGCCGCCATTGAGGTTGATTTACCCTCGTCTATAAGCTGCTTTGCTATTTTAACAGCATCATCTAATGTGTATTCAGGGGGCTCTTCCTCAGCGCCCGAAACAATAAGCACAAATTCACCACGAGGTGCATTTTCGTTAAAATAATTAAGTGCATCCGAAAATGTGGTGTGCATTACCGTTTCATGCAGCTTTGTAAGCTCACGCACCACCGCAATTTTTCGGTTGCCAAAATATTCAAGCATATCCGAAAGGGTGGCACAAAGCTTATGCGGTGCCTCGTAAAAAATCATTGTGCGGGTTTCACGCTTTAAACCCTCTAAATGCTGGCGGCGACCGATTTTGTTCATTGTTATAAAGCCCTCGAAACAAAAGCGTCCGCTTGGCATACCCGAAATTGCAAGCGCGGTAATTAGCGCGCTCGGCCCCGGAACCGATTCAACCTCTACCCCGTTTTCGTATGCCTGTCGCACCAAATCTTCACCCGGGTCGGAAATTGCAGGCATACCCGCATCTGACAAAAGCGCACAGGTTTCACCTTTTAAAAGGCGCTCAATAATAAGATTTCCTTTTGAATTTTTATTATGCTCGTAATAAGCGAGCATTTCTTTTTTTATACCAAAATGATTTAAAAGCTTTACTGTAACACGGGTGTCCTCTACCGCTAAAAAGTCAGCATTTTTTAGTGTTTCGATTGCTCGGGGTGAAAAGTCGGACAAATTGCCAATAGGCGTGCCGACTACATAAAGCTTACCGCTCACCTTAAATATGCCTCCTTATAACTTCCGTAAATTTTAATCATTTCATCCGAAAAATTGCCATTTTCTTCAATGTAAAGGTTGGGGTCAATTCTCATTCCGCTTTTACCGCAGCGCCTGCCCTCTACCAAAACAAGCCACGGCTCCTCGCCCTTTCGTTGACACACAAGGCGAAGTCTTTTGGGCTCAATTTTATTATCGCTCATAAGCTTTAAAAGCTCGCAAAGGCGTTCGGGGCGGTGGCATATACAAAGCCGACCGCTTGTTTGTAAAAGCTTTGCCGAAACCTTTATAATATCCTCAAGCGAGCATTCGATTTCGTGACGGGCAACCTTTTGGCGCTCGTTAGGGTTTTGAAGCCCTGCGCCCTTTGCCTTATAGGGCGGATTACAGGTCACAAGGGTGTGACAGCCAAAGGGCAGCTTGCCCTTTAAATCATTTAAATCTGAATTTATAAATTCTATATTTGAAAGCTTTAAATCTTCCTTGGTTTTTTGTGCCAAAGCTATTGCTTCACAGCTTATATCAACACCGACTGCCGTCTCTAAATTGCCGTCTCTTAACATTAAAAGCGGAATTATACCACAGCCGGTGCCCAAGTCCACCATTTTATCCTTTTTGGTGGCTTTTGCAAAATTTGAAAGCAAAATGGCATCGGTACCGAAGGTGTGGTTTCCCGACACCCACAGCCCATATTCATTACCCAAGGGTTCAAATTTTGTTATACTCTGCTCCATTTTACGCCTTGTGGGGTATCCTCTAAAACAATACCCATTTCTTTTAATTTGTCACGAATTTCATCCGCAGTTTTGAAGTCGCGGTTTTTTCTGGCTTCACTTCGAGCATCAATAAGTGCTTGAATGTCGCTGTCTAAAACCTCTTCCTTGCGGTTGTAAACAAGACCCAAAACGCCTGTTAATTGGTCAAACATATCAGCACATGCGAGTAAACCGTTCTTCTCTAAACCATTTGCAATGGCGGTATTAATTTCACGCACCAAGGTGAAAATTGCAGCCAAAGCGTCAGCGGTATTAAGGTCGTCCTCCATTGCGGTAATAAAATCGTTCTTTGCGGTTTCAACAAAGGCAGGAGCTTCACCGCCGTCAGCCGCATTTTTAATTGCAAAGTCCAAATTATCACGGCAGGTATAAAGGCGTTCAAGCGAATTTTTTGCCTGCTCGATAATATCAACCGAATAGTTAATTGGGCTTCTATACTGCGAAGAAACAAGAAAATAACGAATTGGCTCATAGCCGTATTTCTCGGCAACATCGCGAACTGTAAAGAAGTTATTTAACGACTTGGACATTTTATGGTTGTCAACATTGATAAAGCCGTTATGCATCCAATAATGTGCAAAGTCACAGCCGTGTGCTGCTTCACTTTGAGCGATTTCATTTTCGTGGTGTGGGAAAATAAGGTCTAAACCACCGCAGTGAATGTCAATGGTGGTGCCAAGATAACGGCACGCCATAGCCGAGCATTCGATATGCCAACCCGGTCTACCCTTGCCCCAAGGTGATTCCCAAAACGGCTCGCCCGGTTTTGCACCCTTCCAAAGACAAAAGTCCATTGGGTCTTCTTTAATTTCAGTTACATTTATTCTGGCGCCTGCTTCCAAATCCTCAAGCGGTTGGTGTGAAAGCTTTCCATACTGCTCGAATTTCTTTGCACGGTAATAAACATCACCGTTTGATTCATAAGCATAACCTTTTTCAATTAAAGCAGAAATTATACCCTGAATTTCGGCAATGTTGTCAGTAGCGCGGGGGTGAACGGTGGCTTCACGCACATTAAGTCCCTTTGCATCGGTCCAAAATTCACCGATAAAACGCTCGGCTACCTCGGGCACAGTAATACCCTCGGCATTGGCTTTGTTAATAAGCTTATCGTCAATATCGGTAAAGTTTTGAACAAAGTTTACCTTATAACCGCGCCACTCAAAATAACGGCGCAAAACATCAAAAACGCAAAGCGGACGGGCGTTACCAATGTGGATATAGTTATAAACTGTCGGTCCGCAAGCGTAGATTTTAACCTCGCCCTCGTTTATAGGGACAAATTCATCTTTTTGACGGGTTAATGTGTTAAAAATTTTCATAGCTTAGTTTTTCTCCTTTAAAAGTGACTCTAACTGAACGATGCGCTCCTCCAAAGAATCCATTTTTTGCTTTACGGGGTCGGGAATGTGGATTTGGTCAAGCGCAACACGCTTGCCGTCTTGCTTTACCACACGGGCAGGAACACCCACCACAGTGGAATTCGGCGGAACCTCGCTTAAAACTACCGCGCCTGCGGCCACACGGGAATTATCACCTATTTTAAACGGGCCTAAAACCTTTGCGCCGGCACTTATCATAACGTTATTGCCAATGGTGGGGTGGCGTTTGCCGACATCCTTACCCGTACCACCTAAGGTCACACCTTGGTAAATAAGCACATCATCACCGATTTCGGTGGTTTCACCGATAACAATACCAACACCGTGGTCAATAACCAAGCGGCGACCGATTGTAGCGCCCGGGTGAATTTCTATACCTGTTTTTCTTACCGCTTTTTGTGAAACATAGCGGGCAAGAAATTTTAAATTGTGTTTATAGTAAAAGTGTGCGATGCGATGCATACGAATTGCCTTAACGCCGGGGTATAAGAAAAATACCTCCCAAAAATTGCGTGCGGCAGGGTCACGTTCGCGCACTGCGTTTACATCTTCAATAAGTCGTTTAAACAAAAAGGTCACCTACTGTTTATTTTGCGTTTTTAATATAATCACGGCCGCCCCAAATGTAAATTGCGCCTGAAATTACGCAAAGCACAGCCGAAAGCCAGAATAAAGCCACAATTACGATATCGCAAACTGCAAAAACATTTTGTGGAATTTCGATAATTTCATTAAAACCATATACACCAAGGGCAACAATTATGCCTGCCATTTGGCTGACGGTTTTACACTTGCCCCACATATTTGCAGCCACTACCTTACCGCCTGCAGTTACCGCTACCAAGCGGATTGATGAAACGGCAAATTCACGGAACAAAACAATAAAGGTAATAACAACAATATGCCAAGCATAATTTGTGCCGCCATAAATAAACATAAATCCAAGATAAGCGGCGGTGGTAAGCATTTTATCAGCAAGGGGGTCCATAAACTTACCAAAATCGGTTACCATATTATATTTTCTTGCCATTTTACCGTCAATCATATCGGTTAAAGAAGCGGCAATAAACAAAACAAAAGAAATTAGGTAATGGAAATTAAAATTTATTAGCATTACTGCCATAAAAATTGGGGTTGCAATCATACGGGCCAATGTCAACTTATTTGGTGTATTCATATCGTTAATTCTCCTAACAAATCGTAATCTAAACAGTCATTTATTTGTACCCTTACAAAGTCGCCGATTATAAGCGGGCGGTCTGACATAAAGAAAATTTTTCCATCCACATCGGGTGCATCACAAACGGTGCGACCAAAGTAGCATTTAATATAATCGTCCCAGCCCTCGATTATAACCTCTAAAACTGTTTCAATTTTTTCTTCGTTCTTCTCGCGCATTATGTCCATTTGCATTTCCATAATGTTTTCCGCACGGGATACCTTGGTTTGTTCATCCACCTGTCCGTCCATTTCGGCGGCTATTGTGTCCTCTTCTGGTGAATAGGCAAAGCAGCCAAGTCGGTCAAAGCGTGTTTCCTTTACAAATTCGCAAAGCTCCTCAAACTGTTCTTCGGTTTCGGTTGGGAATCCTGTAATAAGGGTTGTCCTTAAAGTGATTTCAGGTATTTTTGCCCTTATTTTTTTTATGAGCGCTTCCAAATCTTTGCGACTGCCCTTGCGGTTCATTTTCTTTAAAATTTCGCTATTTACATGCTGAATTGGAATGTCTAAATATTTTACGAGCTTTTCTTCGCTTTTAATAGTGTCTAAAAGCTCGTCATCAATTTTGTCGGGATAGGTATAAAGCGTGCGTATCCAATGAATGCCTTCAATTTTGCAAAGCTCTTTTAAAAGTGCCGAAAGCATTGGCTTGCCGTAAATATCACTGCCATAAGCGGTGGTGTCCTGTGCAACGACAATAAGCTCTCTAACACCGTTTTTGGCAAGTTCTTTGGCTTCGGTCACACAGTCTTCAATGGTGCGGCTGCGCATTTTACCGCGAATTTTAGGTATTGCACAGTAAGTACAGCAGTTATTACAGCCGTCAGCCACCTTTAAATATGCGGTATAGGGTGCGCCGCCCAAAATTCGTTTTGCGTTTAAATCTAAATCACATTTATCACCAAAGGAATTTTTGCATTTACCCTCGATAGCATTTTTAACAATTTCAGCAATTTTACCGTTTGAGCCAATACCAACACAAACATCAACCTCGGGTATTTCTTCGGTTACATCATTTTGGTATTTTTCAGCCAAACAGCCCGTCACTATAAGTGCTTTAAGCTTGCCCTCATCCTTATATTTTGCGGCTTCTAAAATGTTTTCTATTGCCTCTGCCTTGGCAGATTCAATAAAACCGCAAGTATTTATAATTATAGCGTCGGCATCGGCCTCGGCAGGAGTTAGCTCAAACCCTGCATTTTGCAAAGTGTAAAGCATTTGCTCGGCATCGACCTGATTTTTGGGGCAACCAAGCGACACCATACTTACTTTATACATAAAAGTCCTCAATTTCTGTGTAATTTTTTAACACTTGCCTTACCGCACCATAGGAAAAGCCCTTACGAACAAGCGCGGCAAAAACCTTTTCGGCGCCATTTTCAGCGCTCAGCTTTGTGCGGTATTTTTTATCAATTAACGCTTTAATTTGCTCTTCCTCACTGACCTCTAAATCAGATAAAACCTCTTTTGCAATATCATAGGGCACACCCTTTTGAAAAAGCTTATTAAGCATTTCGCGTTTTGAAACATTTTCCCTTAAAAGTCGGTCACGGTAATTTTCAGCAAAACGGCGGTCATCAATAAGACCAACCTCTTGAAGCCGTGCAATAACCTGTGCCGATGCTTTTTGGTCAAAGCCCGCTTGACACAGTTTCTTGTAAAGCTCGTTTGAGGTGCGGTCCTTTCGGTCAAGATACCACACCGCGCGGGATTTCGCCCTTTGATACTGCGACTGAAAGACCAAAGCGTTAAGCTTTTCTTCGGTTAAGCTATCACCTTTTTTAAGAAAATGCTCACCTACAACATTATTATCAATTAAAACCTCTTCACCGTTTGACAAAGAAATTTTTGTTAAATGAAGCTTGTCTTTTTTAATCTCTGAAATTTGCATTAGTCGTCAACTGCAATGTCGATATCGATTGATTTGCGTGGACGGGCAATCGGTTCGGTCGGCATAATTACATCTTCATCATCATCTTTAACGGGGGCTGTAATACTTTTTGCAGCGTCCGAAAGCTTTGCCATAATTTCGTTTTCGATTTTTTCGGCAAGCTCGGCATTATCTTCAAAAAGCTTTTTAACATTATCGCGCCCTTGACCCAAACGGGTTTCACCGTAATAGAACCACGCGCCCGACTTTTTAATAACGCCTGTGTCAACACCTGCATCAACGATTTCGCCTGTGTGGGAAATACCTGTGCCGTACATAATGTCAAATTCGGCAACCTTAAAGGGTGGCGCCACCTTATTTTTAACAATTTTTGCCTTGGTATGAACACCTATAATATCGCTGCCGTCCTTAATCGGCTCGCCCTTTCTGACATCAATACGAACTGATGAATAGAATTTAAGCGCACGACCACCTGTGGTAACCTCAGGATTGCCATACATAACGCCGATTTTTTCACGCAATTGGTTAATGAAAATTGCGGCGCAGTTTGTTTTTGAAAGTGCACCTGTAAGCTTGCGAAGTGCCTGTGACATAAGGCGGGCTAACTGACCAACGTGGTTGTCGCCCATTTCACCTTCAATTTCGGCACGGGTAACAAGAGCCGCTACCGAGTCGATAACAATAATATCAATAGCGCCTGAACGCACTAACGCTTCGGCAATTTCAAGGGCTTGCTCGCCCGAATCAGGTTGAGAAACTAAAAGTGAATCAATATCAACACCCAAATTTGCTGCATAAACAGGGTCCAAAGCGTGTTCAACGTCAATAAATGCAGCAGTACCGCCTGCCTTTTGGGCTTCGGCAACACAGTGAAGCGCAACGGTGGTTTTACCTGATGATTCGGGACCGTAAATTTCAACAATACGGCCTTTTGGAATACCGCCGATACCGAGCGCAACATCAAGTGTTAAGGAGCCGGTTTTTATATGCTCAACATTCATACCGCTGTTTTCGCCAAGGCGCATTACAGCACCTTTACCAAACTGCTTTTCAATTTGGTCCATTGCGGTTTTCAGCGCTTTTTGTTTTTCTTCAGATTCAACTAATTTAACTGCGGTTTTTGTAGTAGTACTTTTTGCCACTTTAAATTCCTCCGTTTATTTTAATGCACAAACGACACGCTCAATGCCGTTATAATCTTTAATTTTTTTAATGTCCTTATAGCCGTTTTCCTTTAAAATATCGGCAACGGCGTTTGCCTGCTTAAAGCCAACCTCGAAAGCCAGCATACCGCCAGCTTTAAGTGCGGTTTTGTACTTTTCGGCAATTGTTTTATAAAACAAAAGGCCGTCCCCCTCACAAAGAAGGGCTGTTTCGGGCTCGAATTTGGTTTCGGCGTTCATTTCACCGATTTCACTTTCGGGAATATAGGGCGGGTTTGAAACAATTAAATCATACTCTACCACACCGCCGTCACCTAAAAGCGCATCGCCCATTAAGAGCATTGTGTTATAAGCCGAGTTAAGCTCGATATTTTGATTTATATATCTTGCCGCTTCCTCATACTTTTCAAGCATAACCACCGCCGAATCGGGATAATCCTTTGCAAGCGAAATACCAATACAGCCGCTACCGGCACATAAATCCAAAACCTGTGGATTTTTCTTATCCTTTAAAAATTCGCTAGCGGTTTCTACCAAAATTTCAGTGTCGCTTCGGGGAATAAGCACCCCAACGCCAACCTTGAATTTATATTTATAAAAATCCCAAGTACCAAAGATATATTGAAGCGGGTAACGAATTTCACGCTGCCGCAAAATTGCGGTTATATTGTTTTCTTGAAATTCGGTTAAAGCGCGCATTGGGTTAGCGGTGATTTCAGCATTTGAAAGCCCTGTAATATGGCGGATAATTGCCCTTGCTTCAAAGCTGCTGTCATCTATACCCGCCGCCGACAAGCGTTTTGAGATATTATTATATGCCTCAAATATTGTCATTACAGCACCCCGTTCTGTCAACATCGGGAACCGACGGCTCACAAGCTTTAAGTGCCGCTATCGCAATTTCTATCATATCGTCGGTTGGCTCTTTGGTAGTGACACGCTGTAGCCACATACCCGGTGCCGAAATAATGCGGGTGATAAAATTATCATATTTACCGCAAAATTTAAGCACCTCATAACCGATACCGCAGGTGAGCGGTATCATTAAAATTTTGGCAATTGTCCAAAGCCAAGAAATTGCGTAAAGGTTTGGGAAAATGATTTGCAACACGGTTGATAAAACGACGCTTACCAAAATCATTAAAATCATAAATGAGGTGCCGCAGCGTGGGTGGAAACGCTTTTGAAGTCGCACATTTTCAACCGTTAGGTCAAGACCCTTTTCATAGCAAAAAATTGTCTTATGCTCTGCCCCGTGGTACATATAAACACGCTTAATATCGTTCATAAGTGACACAAGCATTACATAACCGACAAAGATTGCAAGCTTTAAGCCCTGCTCAATTATTGACCTCAAAATTTTAGAGGTAATTTCGCCCTTTATAAGCCATTCTATACCGCTTACACAAAGGCGTGGTAAATACATGAATAATGCGATGGATAAAAGCACACCCAAAACACTGCCAATAACCATAACAACCGCCAAAAGCTTGCTGTTGTCTTTTTTTGGCTCGTTTTTGTCGGCCTCTTCATCGGCAAAGCCCGATTTTTCAGCCGAAATTGAAAGCGCCTTATAGCCCTGTGTCATTGATTCAACAAAACCGACAACACCACGAATTATGGGAAGCTTTAAAATTTTATATTTTTCTTTTATACTTTTGCCATTCATATAGCTTATGTCAATGCTTTTATCGGGGCATCTTACAGCGATTGCAGTTTTTTCGCTGCTTTTCATCATAATGCCTTCAATCAAAGCTTGACCGCCGATTGAGGTATATTTATTAGCCATCAATTTCTCCTGTTTCCTGTGGTTTATTTTGTTCTTCATAAAGCGGTAAAACAATGGTTACCGAGGTGCCGACATTTTCGGTACTTTCAATAAATAAAAGCCCGTTCATTTGCTTTATAATTTCATCGGCAACGGCAAGACCAATGCCCGAACCGCGAACTGTTTTATTTGCTTTGTAAAATTTTTCTTTAACACGGTCAAGGTCCTGTGCGGGAATACCCACACCCGTGTCAGTAACTGTAATTCTAACGCATGCTTCTTCAATGTTGGCGCTAACCAAAACCTGACCTGCACCCTCGGTATATTTAACCGCGTTATCAATAATGTTTATAAACACCTGCTTTAAGCGGTCACGGTCACCCATAACGATAAGCTCATCAAACGGGTTTGTCAGTACAAGCTCGATTTCCTGCTTTTTGGCAAGCTCGGTGTACATATCAACCGACTCGCTTAAAATTGCGGTAACATTTATCGGCTGCGAGGTTAAAGAAAGTCGACCTGTTTCCATTCGTGAAAAATCCAAAAGCTCTTCAACAAGATTTGAAAGTCGGTCAGATTCACTGAGCACCACATCTAAACCTCGGCGCACTAACTCTTCATCAGTACCAAGCGACATTTTAGCCGTTTCACCCCAACCTCGAATTGCGGTAAGCGGTGTGCGAAGCTCATGCGATACCGATGAAATAAAGTCGTTTTTCATATTTTGCGCCTGAGAAAGCTCAGACGCCATATAGTTAATAGTGTCGCAAAGCTCACCAATTTCATCGTTTTTGTTTATATCAATTCGTGCATCAAAGTTGCCCATTGCAATAGTTCTTGCAATGTTACTTACATCACGGATAGGTCTAACAATAGATTTAACGAAAAACAGTCCCGAAAAACAACTGAAAAGTAAAATAACAAAGCAGGCCAAAACAATAAGGGCAATAACACCGTAAATTGTTTTATATGCCTCGCTCATTGAGGTGGACCAACGATAGCTGCCAAGCAAATTTCCATCCCCGTCAAATATGGGGGTGGTGACCGCCATAATGGCTTCGCCATCCTTGGTTTGACCCTTAAATAACTGTGACTTACCGCTTTTTATTGCGCTGTCATATTCGGGAATTTCGCTGACCTCGGTCGGAAAGCCGGTTGTTGTGGCAACCACCCTGCCGTTTTTGTCAATAACCTGCACCGCAACCTTGTCCTTATAGGTAAAGCCCTCAACCAACAAAATTGCGCTGTCACCAAAGGTTTGTGGCGTTGCGGATTCGAGGGATGAAAATTCATAAGCATAATCGTCACCAAGTGACTGCATTTGCGAGGTGTAAAGCGCATTATACAAAACCGAGAAGCCAATGGTAGCAGCACAAACCACAACCAAAATAACTAAAAATATATTAAAAAACCATTTGAGTGTTATGCTTTTAAATTTAATTTCCAAATTCATTTGGCTTCTCCTTTCGTTTAATCTTTAAATTTGTTTAGTGTGAATTCCACTTATACCCCATCCCCCAAACAGTAACAAGTCGTGTTGGGATTGATGGGTCATCCTCAACCTTCATGCGAAGGCGTCTTACGTTAACGTCAACAATTTTTTCTTCGCCAAAATAGTTGCTTCCCCAAACCTTATTTAAAATGTCAGTTCTGCCAAGGGCAACATCAGGATTTGTGAAGAAATATTCTATCATTTGAAACTCAACCTGTGTGAGTTCAATGTTCTTACCATTTTTAACAAGTGTACGCTTTCTTAAATTAAGAGTAAACTCACCGAGAGTTATATCATCAGTAACGGGCTGTACCTTTGGTGCATACATTTCAACCCTGCGATAAAGCGAATCAACACGGGCCAAAAGCTCAGTCGGGCTAAAGGGCTTTGTGATATAGTCATCCGCACCCTGCATAAGACCTGTGATTTTATCCATTTCCTGTGTGCGTGCTGTAAGCATTATAATACCGATTGTTTCACTTCTTTTGCGAAGCTCTTTACAAAGGGTAAAGCCATCCATACCGGGCATTGAAATATCCAAAAGGGCAATGTCAAAGCCCTCAATATCGCTGTCATACATCTCAAGTGCCTCTTCAGCCGAGCCCGCCTCAACAACGGTATAGCCGACACGCTTTAAATTTATCGCTTCAAACTCGCGAATGGCAGCTTCATCCTCAACTATCATTATTCTTTTCATAAATTACTAACCCCATTTCTCAAACAGTACAAACGCGTCCTTAACATCGCTGTGTGTAATACCCATTTTTGTAACGGCATCATTTAGTCGATATGCGTAAACTGTGTTATTATCTCGTGCAATTTCGTTCATTTTAAGCTCTTTAAACTCTCCCTTATCCCAAGCGCGTTTATCAAATGCACGAATACAAATTAAGCTTTCGCCAATGGTGGCATCCTTTTGGTTATATACATAAATTTCGCGGATGCGGTTTTCGGTATCCTTTAAAATGGCAATGCGGTTGCGCCACTTGGTTGGAATGCTGAAATAATATCCGTCAAGCAGGTTTATCATTGCAGTCATTTGCACCGTAAGGTTTTCACCGTCAAATGAGCACCAGTTTGTAAGGTAAAGCTTTTCAGTTAAATCATCACCCGCAACGGCGGGAACATTTTCCTGCACGGGAATTTCCAAGGTACCGTCGTTGTTTATATCGGTTACCGAATAGCTTGAAGAACGAAGTGTAAGTATATTCTCACGGGTTTCAGCATCAAAAAGCGGATTATAAATACCGCCGCGATTTTCCACCAAAACCTCGGTCACGGCACCCACGCCCTTAACCGCATCGATATACACCGCCATTTTGCCGTTTGAAAGCTCGGCCACAATTGGCTCGTTAGCAGACTGAATTTTACTGTCAAGCTCGCAAATACCGCTTTGAATAACACCCTCATCATTAAATGTGTAAAGCGCCGCAGTGTTATACTGCTTTGCGGTGTTTATATCAACAATAAGCACGCCGCTTTTTTTGTCGCCGTTTAAATCGCAGGTAATAAAATGGTTATACTTTTGTAGCAGGCGCTGTGCAAAGGTGTTTTCGCTATAGCTGTAAACCGCAAGCTGCATTTCGCTTGTGCCGTATACCTGCCAACCAATTAAAATTTCAGAAATGCCGTTATTGTCAAGGTCGCAAAACTGCACCATATCAACGCCTGCGGCAACAATGCTTTGTGTACCGCCGTCAACCCATTCACCATTTTGATTGCGCACAAGCTGAACCGTCATTGTGGTAACATCACCCTCGGTCTTGCTGTAAAAGGCAAATGCCTCGTTCTTACCGTCTGAATTAATGTCATACTGCACAACGGCTGAACGGTGCTCACCACGCGCGGGATATTTTAGTGTATACCCGCTTCCCGCAGTTTTTGAAATAACCTGTGAAATATATTTAAAATCACCTGTAAGGGTTGGAGGAGAAAAAAGCTCTGCCATATCGGTTTTAAAAAAATCACAACCGCAAAGCGAAAAAAAGATAAGACAGCACGCCACTGCCGAAACAATTTTTTTAAGCATTTCCATCGCTCCTTTCAATACATAACTATTCACAATAAATTATAACATAAAGCCCCGCAAAAATAAAGCATTATTTCACTTAATTTGTTAATAAATATTAAATTTTTACTACCTAAAATTTAATAATAAGTTGCGTACCAAAAAGTGTACATTAGATATTGTATATTAAAAGCACAGCAAGGGAAAACAAATTAAAAATTTTTTTAAAAAACCCTTGACAAAGTGATGAAAATGCACTATAATACAGATAACGAACAAATGTTCGGGAGGTAATAAAATGACTTTTTTCGATATTTTAAGCACAGTTTTTGAATTTTTACTTGTTGCCGCACTTGTTTGGGGCATTTTTAACGAGCACCGCCTTTTAGCGTTTGAACGCAAAATTGTGGCATATTTCCGCCGCAAAAGCTTCCGCGTGGTTAAATCGCAGCGTGCAATAAACTAATTATACTTGACAACACTCCATTAACTTTTTATTCCTTTTTGAAAAAAGACGGCGAAATTTCGCCGTCTTTTTTCTTTCAAATGTTGATAAACCTTACAATATATGATAAAATTTATTTAAGCTTAATTTTAAGGGTTTGATAAATATGTTTAACTTTTTTTGCAGTCAAGAAAACAGGCAAAATTCACGCTATATCATAAACGGGGCAGATTATAACCACATTAAAAATGTGCTTCGTATGCAGGTTGGTGACACCTGCCTTGTAAGCTGCGGCGGGCAAAGCGATTTGTGCCAAATTGACAGCTTTTTTGAAGATGCCGTTTTACTTAAAATAATTGAAGAAAATTATAACGACACCGAATTGCCTGTTAAAATTTATCTTTTTCAAGGGCTTGCCAAAGGCGACAAGATGGAGTATATAATACAAAAAACTGTCGAGCTTGGGGCTTATGCCGTTGTACCGGTGGAAATGAAGCACTGTGTTGTAAAGCTTGATGACAAAAAAGCAAAATCAAAACAAACCCGTTGGCAAAGCATTTCTGAAAGTGCCGCCAAGCAAAGCAAACGAAACATTATCCCAAAAATTATGGATGTTTGCACCTTTGATAAGGCGCTTGAGTTTGCAAAAACGCTTGATTTAATTTTAGTGCCTTATGAAAATAAGGACGGTATGAAGGCCACCGCTGATGCCCTTGAAAACCTTAAAAATGTTAAAAGTGTGGGCATTTTCATCGGGCCCGAGGGTGGCTTTGAAAACGGCGAAATTGAAAAAGCGCTTGAAATGGGTGCCAAGGTAATATCGCTTGGAAAACGTATTTTACGCACCGAAACTGCCGCAATTACCGCCGTTTCAATGTGTATGCTCCAAATTGAAATGCAAGAGGAAAATAACCAATGAAACAACTGCCAAAGCCCTTTGAAGAGCGTATGAAACGCCTTTTGGGTGATGATTTTAAAAAATATGAAGCCGAGCTTGAAAATAAGCCCGTTAAAGCGTTCAGAGTTAATACCGATAAAATCAGTTTAGAAGAATTTGAAAAGCTTAACATTTTCGGAAAAGAAAAAGTACCCTATGTCGAAAACGGGTATTATCTTGATTTTGAAAAAATCGGCAACCACCCATATCACCACGCGGGGCTTTTATATGTGCAAGAGCCCGCCGCAATGGCGCCTGCCAAATGTGTTGAAATAGACCCCCATTGGTGTGTGCTTGATATGTGCGCCGCACCGGGTGGCAAAAGCACCCAGCTTAAAAATAAATTAGGCGAAAATGGTGTTTTGGTTTCAAACGAAATTGTTCCCTCACGCTGCAAAATTTTAACCGGCAATATTGAACGCTTGGGTCTTAAAAACACCGTTGTCACTTGTATGGACACAAACAGGTTGGCAGCCCTTTTCCCCGCTACCTTTAATTTAGTTATGGTTGATGCCCCCTGTTCGGGCGAAGGAATGTTTAGAAAAGAAGAAATTGCGGTTGACGAGTGGAGCGAGCAAAATGTTTTAATGTGCGCCAAGCGACAGGCGGATATTTTAGAAAATGCGGTTAAAGTGCTTAAAAGCGGTGGTTATATTGTCTATGCCACCTGCACCTTTTCTTTGGAAGAAAACGAAATGACAGTTGATGCATTTTTGCAAAACAACCCTGAATTTGAACTTTTGCCCGTTAACGAAAGGGTGCAAAAACACACTGCCAACGGCATAAAATTTGACGGCTGCAAATGTGAAAGCATCCATTTTGCCCGCCGCTTTTACCCCCATATTGCCAAAGGCGAGGGTCAATTTATGGCAGTTTTACACCACAAGGGCGAACCGACATCTAATATTTATAACCCCACCCCAAACAAAAAAGTGGATAAAATAGTTGTCGATTTTTTAAACGACACTTTGACCGACTATAACCCCAATTATATTCACGAATATAACGGCAACCCAATTTATTACAACAACCGTTTGCCGATAAAAAACGGCACCGCCTTTTGCTGTGGCGTGACTATTGGCGAAATTAGAAAAAATTACATACTGCCACACCACCAGTTTTTTATGGCGCTTGGCGACAAATTTAAGCGCAAAATTAACCTTTCCCCCGAAAGTGACGACCTTTCGAAATATTTACACGGTGAAGAATTTGACACTGACTGCCAAAACGGTTGGGCGGTTGTAATGGTTGACGGCTATACATTAGGTGGTGCAAAGGTTGTAAACGGCCGCGCCAAAAACCACTATCCAAAAGGATTAAGAATTAAAGAATAAAGAATAACGATATAAATAATGTCCGTGCCGAAGGCACACATTACTTCTTCACTATTCACTATTACCTATTACCTAAAAAAACGACTCCTTGCGGAGTCGTTTTTTTTATTAGTCACAACAAATATCGTTATTCTTTTTGCTCGGCTTTTTGGGTGCGGGGTTGGTAACGTCACCAAGACCGCTTGTTTCCGAGAAAAGCACATTTGCCTTTGTCATTTCAACCGCATCGGTTGGCACAATAATCTTCGATGCAGTGCCATTTGACATTGCAACCAATGCTTCGTATTTTTTAAGCTCTAAAACACCAAAATCGGGGTTTGCGGCTTTAAGTGCGGCAATACCGTCAGCTTCGGCCTTTTTAGCAAGTAAAATCGCCTTTGCTTCACCTTCGGCGCGGGCAATTCGAGCGTCACGCTCACCCTCGGCAGCCAAAATCATTGCCTGCTTGTCACCTTCTGCACGGGTAATAACTGCGGCTTTGTGGCCTTCGGCTTCTAACAAGGTTTCGCGGCGGTCACGCTCGGCCTTCATTTGCTTTTCCATCGCATTTTGAATTTCAGCGGGCGGAATAATATTTTTAAGCTCAACACGGTTTACCTTAATGCCCCATTGGTCAGTAGCGCTGTCAAGAATTTCGGTCATTTTTCCGTTAATTGTATCGCGCGAGGTCAAGGTATCGTCAAGCTCCAACTCACCAACGATATTACGCAAGGTGGTTGCAGTAAGATTTGAAAGTGCGCTTATTGGGTTAACGGCGCCGTATGTGAAAAGCATCGCATCAAACACCTTGAAATAAACAACGGTGTCAATTTGCATTGTAACATTATCCTTTGTAATAACCGGCTGTGGAGGAGAATCCAAAACCTGCTCTTTAAGGGTTACACGCTTTGCCACGCGGTCAATTACAGGAATTAAAAAATGAAGTCCTGCGTCCCAGGTTTTGCAGTATTTACCCAAACGCTCAATAACGTGCTCGCTGGCTTGTGGCACAATTCTTAAACAAAGAAGCAGGGCAGCCACAACAACAGCCAAAATAATAAGTATTTCCATAGTTCTTCCTCCTTAAATTTAGGGTTTCCCCCTTTAATAAAATTATATCAAAAACTGTGTTGGTTGTAAAGGGGTTTGGATGAGAATTGTCTTCCGGTCAAAATTATAAAATTGTCGGCAATGCTTCGGGTGTGGTCGGCATCGTTGTGAAACAGCACTATAGAGCCATTTTTAACCTTACTTGTCACCCGTTTGCAAATACTGTCGGGGGTGGCGCTGTCCTTCCAGTCAAGTGAGTCAACATTAGATACAAAAGTAAAAATTTGTACTTGTTGAAATTCAACCCTTTGAGTGTTATAATATATTATTATATTTTATAGGAGCGACTTTATGAGTAGGATTAACGATTACTTTACAGATGATGAATATCTTGTTGTTTTTGGTCATGATATGCTAAAACAAGGATATAACTATGTTGAGGATTGTACTGAAAAAGTAAGTCGGGAGCTTTTTATTGCATTGTTTAAACTGTTTGTAACCTGTATAAAAAATAATACAGGCATAAGCTATAACACTTTTGAAGATATTGCCTATTATTTTGACGATGAATTTGGTATTGGTGATAGAAACCCAAAACATTATGATTTTATAGATAATCTTGAAGATAAAGATTTATTACTCACAAAAAAAGAATATTCACTTATTAAAAATTGTTTTACAAATCTTATTAATGATATAATTGTATTTGAGAAAGAAAAATGTGGCGTGGATGATAAGGACTTTAATTTTAAAAAATCTATTAAAAATAAAAGCTTTTTAATTGTTTTAAGTACCGATTCACTATTATAAGCATTTTATAAATTTCGATTATCAAAAAAATCGTTATATAGAACATAAAAGACAGGTTATTACCTGTCTTTTATGTGTTTATTTTAACGAGAATTCTTATTAAAAAGATTACTCTACCACTCATATATTTGACCGCTCATTTTTGCTTTTTCGCCTTTTTTAACAATTATCCAGGCGAATTGCAATCTTTCATCTTCGGGATTCCATTTGAAAGAATTGTTACCTCTATATGTATCTACATATTGTCTGTCTCCAAAAACATTCAATTTATTGTTGCCGTATTTTTGACCTATGCAATTTCCAAACATAAGATTTAAGGTTTCTTGTGTTTTTCCTTGTTCGCCATGAAAAGCACAAATCAAACCATCTAACATAGGTTTCATAATTGATGCGGGAAGATTTTTATTAGGTACTGTTATTTCAATTTTCATACCAAATAATTTGAAATTTTTATCAAGGGCCTGCTTAATATTAATATTATTTACATTTTCTCTGATTGCAGAATAATACCGCATTGCAGATTGAGGAATCTTCAAATCAATATCAATATCCTCCCAATGCGCAAGTATATTCTTACCGTTAATTAAATTATGGATTTCATTTGTTTTAACAATTTTGTAATTATAAAAGCACTTACTGTCCATATCGGTCGGATTATCTTTTTTTTGTGAAAATCTTTCTTCATCACCTATAAATGCAACCTGATTTTTACAACATTTTGAGAAAGTAGATGTTCCTATATTATAAAAAAGCATATTCTCTACATCAAAAAATCTATTTTTGTCCGTTTCGAAATACGAAGCGAATAAAATCTCATCCTTTTCTACAACTAGTTTTTCAATGGAGGATTTTATATTTTTCCGTAAGGCGATGACTTTTTCGCGAATTTCAATATTGCTCTTTTTAGGTTCAAACGGAACATAAAAGTCGGATATAACACTTACCGATTTTGAATTATTTTCAATAGTATACGATAACAATTTTTGATTTTTTAAGCTCACAGTAAACACCTCTTTTTAACTTCTATATTAAATTATATATTACTATTTAAAATATTTCAATATGTAAAAAAACAATGCAGTACCGTGCTGTGTGGCAATTAGGAGATAATCGGGGGACGGTTCTCTTGTATCCTTTATTAATCTGTGCCGAAGGCACACCGAAACTATTCACTATTCACTATTCACTTTTCACT
>CAMFSU010000050.1 GCA_945983355.1 uncultured Clostridia bacterium
GTGTTTGCATATCAATAACCTTTAACGAATTGCCAACCCTTTCAATATAAACATATTTATCAAAATAGTCTTTATATGTCCTTTGTCCCAACTTTAAAATATGTGTAAATTTCACACGGCAGCTGTAAAGATTATCGCTATATTTATGTGCTTCAGAAAATGAAATATCCTCAAAATCATAACCTGTATGTGTCCAAACCCAAAGCTCCGTTTTTCTTACATAGTTATAAAATTCGGTTGAGGTATCAAACATATACGAAATACTGCCAAGCGATGCATCCTCCTGCATAAACTTTGCATAGCCCTGACTTGCATTTAAAGCGTGGTTTTTAAGTGCATCAAGCTCAGCCGCTTCCATACCCTGTGCAATGGTGTAAACGCCGTTATTTTCAGAAACTGCAACCTCTGTGCCGTCGGCACGATATGCTTTAATTTCCATCTTGTCGGAAATTAAATTTTTAAGCTTTACAGTTTGAAGTGTGGTTACATTTTTATCCCCAATTTTATCAGTTAAAATTTTAGGAAGTGTATTATCAATGCGGTCCTCTTTTTTAACCTCAATACCGTTTATCATAAGCTTAATGTCAGACGGTACGTGAATTTCATAGTTTTTACAAATACTGCTGTCAAGCTCGGCAACGCCGACAACATAACCCTTTATGCCATATTTGCCACTTTTTTCGGACTTTTTAAGATAAAAGGTTAAAAGGTTGTTATCCCCTGCCTTAATGTTATAAACCTCGGTATAACCGTCGCGTTTTTTACCTGATGAACCAATAGAGAGCTCTTTATCGCCAACGATTTTCTTAAAAACATCGTTTATAATATTTTTGTTTTCATAAGCCGAAAGCGGAATATCAAATTCTTCAATAGCGCCGCTTAAATCGCCTTTTTGCAAATACTCGGTAACAATTTTATCCATAAGACCTGTCGGCTGTGCGGCCTCATATACACCAAGAACAGAATGAAGCACAAAAAGACCAATTATAAGCAAAACCAAAAAAACCGCAATAACGGAAAAATAAATTTTATAAAATAATGGTTTATTTTTCATTTTCTATTCCTCCGCAACGATAAAGCAGGTTGGTAAACGTCGAGGTGTTGTAAATGCCTTATACTGATTTACAAGACCCTGCTTTTGATAAGTGTCAAACTTGGATGTATCCAAATTATAAACATTATAATAATCACGATAGTACATCATTGCTGATGAGCCACCGTCAAGCATACCTGCACTAACAACGCCGTATTCAACCAAAATATCAATAACATCATTTCGGGTGGCACCAATACTGCTGGCGCTTCTACCGTCGGTTACAATCATAATTACCGTGCCGTCAGCACGCTGACCGATAGCAGTACGCTGTGCAGCGCCAAGGTTTCCGTCGCCATAGTGAAGATTAACCTTGCCAATGCTACCGTCTTCTTTAACGGTGTGGTCAATAAGCAAATTACCCGTTTGGAAGCAAACCGCATCACGAATGCCAAGCTTTTCGGCCTTTTCAACTGTCATACCCTCAAAACAAACAAACTTGTTTTCATTTGTAAAGCCCATAAAGGTACGACTGCCGTTGCCACCCCAAACCTTTTTGCCAAACGAATAGGTAAGCCCCATTGGCTGCGCACCAGTACCTGTGCCGCCACCGTCGGCAAATTCGCCTGCATTGATTATTGCAAGCGCTTTGTATTTTTCAGCGAAATCGAAAATTCGCTTACCACCTGTGGCAGTGGCAAAATTCTCACTTGAAACGCCAACCTTAACACGCTTGGGGTCCTTAACCATTAAAAGATATGCCTTAAAGTTTGGCTTTTGGATAAAGATAAGCTTTGTACCGTTTTTGGCATCCTTCCACTCATCCTCATCGGTAGAATCAACATATTGGTCAACATCAATACTGTCGGTGCTGATTTTATGACTGTTATCAACAATTTGCTGAACCTTTTCTTTTGAAAGGAAAAGGCGTGGTACCCATTTTGTTGCACTTGCCTGCATAGCCGAAAGCACCAACATATCACGCATTGTTTCACTTGGGCCGTAGGACACAACAAAGCCGGCCGAAAATGCGGTGACAATTACAAGCAAAAGTGCTGTTCCAACCGAAATTAGTGAACGGTTAATAACATTTTTAACTGTAAGCTTTTTCTTGGGAGCTTCAATTTCCTCTTTGTCTTTATTTGCTGTGCTGAAAACCCAAGTTTGCTGAATACGATAGCTTATAAAGAAAAGCACCATGTCAACAATTAACTTTATAACTGTTTTAATTTCGGGATTTTCAGAAAGAAGTACAGACAAAAGTGTTACCAAGCCGGCGGATATAAGCATTTGCGGTATTGCCAACAAATAATAACGAACAACCGCTTTTTTAGAGCTGCCCTCAAAATCAAAAACTGATTTGCGATTTATTGTAAAGTTTGTAAAAGATGAAACCGCCCTTGCAATAACAGTAGAAAGTAAAACACCGAAATTGCAGAACTTGCTTAAAATATAAAAAATCAACAAATCAATAACAGAAGAAGCAACTGAGCTTACTAAAAAGCCCAAAATAAAGCTGTAAACTCTTATAGAATCTCTAACAGTTTTAAAATGTGACTCGTGCTTACCCTCTTCTTCATAAAGAGTTTGAATTGTTACTTCATGCATTTTAATGCCCGTTTGCTTAAATTTTAAAAGCATATTGGTTTCATATTCAAACCTGTCGCCCTTTACATTAAGCAAAAACGGAAGATGCTCTATCGGGAAGCCGCGAAGACCTGTCTGTGTGTCCGAAATTTTAATACCGCATAGAAGCTTAAAAACAAGGGAGGTTGTTTTGTTGCCAAAACGACTCCTTGGTGGCACCTGCGGAAGTGAAAAATCACGACAACCTAAAACGATTTTATCCTTTTGCTCAATAAGTGCTTCAGCACATTTTTTAACATCCTCCGGTGCGTGCTGACCGTCACCATCAACGGTAATTACACCCTTTAAGGTTGTTGAAAACTTTAAAATAAACTTAAAGGCAGTTTTAATTGCGGCGCCCTTTCCCTTGTTATAAGAATGTCTTAAAACAATGAAATTGTTTTCTTTATCGGTTTCGGGGAAATTGCCTTGATGTGCGGCATCACTACCGTCATCCACAATTATGAAATTTTTAAAGCCAACCGCTTTAAGCCCCTCTACCGTTTTCATAAGCTTTTCATCAGGGTTGAGCGAGGGTATTAAAATGCAAATTTCATTAAACATAATTAAACCTCAAAAATTTAGTATTTAGACACTCAAAGGCGACAGCCCGCAAGAGCTATCGCCAGTGAAATCTTATAAAATTATTTTTCTTTATATTCCTTTACAACCTTTTGAATACGGTCAACAGGGTCTAAAAGCTTGCTGATTGAATTATCATAGTTAAGTGTTTCAATAAGCAAAGCAATGTACTTTGACATATTAACACTGCAATACCATTCACGAGATAAAAGTTCAGGCGATTGGTAAATAAGGTTGGTAGTAAATACCTTATCGATAAGACCGTTTGCGTAATATTCATCGAACTTATCAAGGCCATCTACAAACAAGCCAAAGGTTGAGAAAACAAAAATGCGATTTGCACCGCGTTCTTTAAGCTTTGCGGCAATATCAAGCATTGATTCACCCGAAGAAATCATATCATCTACAATAATTAAATCCTTGCCTGTGATATCGTTGCCCAAAAATTCGTGTGCTTCAATAGGATTTTTGCCGTTTACTATGACCGAATAGTTGCGGCGCTTATAGAACATACCAAGCTCTAAGCCCAAAACTGATGAATAGTAAATGCAACGACCCATACCACCCTCGTCGGGAGAAACTATCATAGTATGTTCGCGGTCGATTTTAATATCAGGAACGGTGCGAAGCAAAGCTTTTATCATTTGATATGCGGCTTGTACATTATCAAAACCGTCAAGCGGTATTGCATTATTAACACGGGGGTCGTGAGCGTCAAATGTGATAATGTTTTTAACACCAATTGCCACAAGCTCCTGTAAAGCCATTGCACAGTCCATAGATTCCCTTGCGGTTCTTCTGTGCTGTCTGCCCTCGTAAAGCATTGGCATAATTACTGTTATACGGCGTGCTTTACCGCCTAATGCGGCAATTACGCGTTTTAAATCTTGGAAGTGGTCGTCAGGACTCATTGGAACGGTTTTGCCGTACATTTTATATTCAACGCTGTAATTAAAGCAGTCGCAAAGGATATAAGCGTCAATACCGCGGGCGGTATGCTTTAAAACTGCCTTTGCTTCACCTGTGCCAAAGCGTGGGCAATGCGGCTGCACAATAAAGGTGTCGTTTTCATCGGCTTCGCGCCAATTTTTTAAGTAATAGTCTACCTTTGATGCAATGTCCTCGCAGCCCTTCATACTGATAAGTGCTAAGTCACCGTAAGGTGTGTGTTTGAAATCGATTTTCGCCATTTGCAGACCCCTCCAAGATAAATATCAAATTATTAGTTATATAATAACACAAAATGCTCGACAAAAAAAGACTTTTTTAACAAAAAAATATATAAACTTTTTGAAGAAAAACCATTTTTTTCTAAACTATTATACAAATTTCACTAAAATATCAAAATATAACGAAATTTGTTGAATAATTTGCTTTAATTTGATATAATGATTTTGATTACACAAAGAATAATTTTAAGGGTGATTTTATGGCAAATGTTTATCTTTTAACCTATACCCCAAATCCCGAGCATTCTATCGCTGCGGCAGCAAAGCTTTGTTACAGCGCATCAACAATTTCTGATTTAAGAAATAACCTAACCGATGAAAAGGCAGCGCAGTTTGTTGAAATGCTTTCGGAAATCGGTCACGAAAGTCCTATCGAACACGCAAGCTTTACCTTTGGGATTGAGGGTGTTTCCCGTGCTTTATTGGCACAAATTACCCGACATAGAATGGCATCATTTTCGGTTAAAAGCCAACGCTACGTGCGTGAGGGTGCGTTTGAATATGTAACCCCGCCCGAAATTGAAAATATTCCCGAAGCCAAAAAAATTTATGATGAAATTATGACAGAAGACCAAAAGCGTTATGATGCATTGGCTGAGATTTTAAAGCAACAGCACATTAAAACCTTTTTAGCCGAAGGTAAGGATGAAAAAACCGCAAACCGCTTGGCTGAAAAGAAAGCCATTGAGGATGCACGCTTTGTTTTGCCCAACGCCTGCGAAACCCAAATGGTTTTAACAATGAACGCAAGGTCGCTAATGAACTTTTTCAGGCACCGTTGCTGTAACCGTGCACAATGGGAAATTAAAGATGTTGCCGACCAAATGTTATCCCTTGTTTTAAAGGTTGCGCCAAACTTGTTTAAAAATGCGGGTCCCGCTTGTGTCAGTGGTCCTTGTCCCGAAGGCAAAATGACCTGCGGGCATTATAAAGAAATTAACGAATTTTATAAAGGACTTAAAAAAAATGGGTAAACTTATCGTTTTAGAAGGTCTTGACGGAAGTGGTAAATCAACACAACTTGATTTATTACCTGAAAACCTTAAAAAAGCAGGCATTGACTGTAAGAAGGTTTCTTTTCCCGATTATGACAATCCTTCAAGCACATTGGTTAAAATGTATTTAGCGGGTGATTTTGGCGACAAGCCGGGTGATGTTAACGCTTATGCAGCATCAACCTTTTACTGTGTTGACCGATATGCCTCCTTTAAAGCAAATTGGGGCGAATTTTATAATAATGGCGGCACAATAGTTTCGGGCCGATATACAACCTCTAACGCTGTTCATCAATGCTCAAAATTGCCCGAAAGCGAATGGGAAGCTTTTTTAAATTGGCTTTATGATTTTGAATATAACAAGGTTGCTATTCCAAAGCCCGATAAGGTAATTTTTCTTGATATGCCGATTGAGGTTTCACAAAAGCTTTTGTCAAAGCGTTACGAGGGCGACGAAGCGAAAAAAGACATTCACGAAAAGGATACCGAATACCTTGAAAAATGCAGAAAAGCGGCAATTTTCACCGCTAAATATTCTAATTGGGATATTATCCCCTGCTCTGAAAACGGTGAGGCACGCAGTATCGAAGACATTGCAAATGATATTTTAAAATGCGTTTTGGAGATTTACTAATATGATTTATGTGTTTTTAGCAAACGGTTTTGAAGAGTGTGAGTCGCTTGTCCCTGTTGATATCTTGCGCAGGGCTGGTTTTGACCTTAAAACCGTTGGTGTTGGCGGCAAAACAATTGTTGGCGCACACGACATTTCGGTTGTATGTGACATTGAGACAAAGGATGTTGTTTTAAAAAATATTGAAGCCGTTATATTACCTGGTGGTATGCCGGGTACCATAAATTTAGAAAATGATGATATTGTTCAAAAATCAATTGATTATGCAAACGAAAACAATTTACTTATTGGTGCCATTTGTGCCGCCCCCTCTATTTTGGGGCACAAGGGCATTTTAAAAGGCAAAAAAGCCACCTGTTTTGACGGCTTTGAAGATGATTTAATTGGTGCCGATGTTATAAACACCGCTGTGGTGCGTGATGGCAACATTATCACCGCAAAGGGCGCGGGTGTTGCTTTTGAGTTTGGGTTTGAACTTTTAACCTATCTTACCAACAAAGAAAACACTGAAAAACTTAAAAATACAATGAAATTTATTTGATTTGAGGGTTTTTAATGAAAAAGAATTTTAAAATCATAATCATAAGTGCTATAGCCGTTATTTTGGCTGCCATAATTGGCATTTCAGTATTTTTTATTACAGATATGATAGGCAGTAAAAACGGCAAAAATGTTGATGTTGAAATTAAAAAAGGCACTTATGCATCACAAATTGCGGAAATTTTGAGTGAAAACGGGATAATCAAGTCCCCCTTGGGTTTTAGAATTTTTGCTAAAATTAAAGGTTATGAAAGCCAATTCAAATACGGCAATTACGAATTTAACACAGGCGACAGCTATGATGAAATTGCCAAAAAGCTGATGACACAGGGTCAAAAAGCCGCAACAATTACGGTGACTATTCCCGAAGGCACAGGCATTAATGATTTTGTCAAAAATGTAAATGGTGAAAAAGTTACTGTGGCGGGCATTGCAAGTATTTTAGAAAAAGCGGGCGTTTGCACAAAGGCAGATTTTATTGCCGCATTAGAGGAATATGCCCTTGAAAGCAAACTTTTAGCAGGTGCAAAAAACAAAGTTACCTATTATGCACTTGAAGGTTATCTTTTCCCCGAAACTTATGAATTTTATAAGTTGGAGGATTCTAAAGCGGCTGCCAAATTGGTTGTAGAAAAAATGGTTAAAGAAACCGAAAGCCGTATTACCGATGATATGTATAAAAAAGCGGAGCAAATGGGTTATAGCATGCACGAAATTTTAACTATGGCTTCAATCATTCAAATGGAAGCAGGTGTTGACACCGATTCTCTGCCCAAAATTGCGGGTGTGTTTTACAACCGACTTAAAAGTCCAAGCTTTACAACACTTGGCTCATCACCAACTATTTTTTACGGCGATTCCTTTGAGCAAGATGATGATAGATACGACACATATAAAATCAAAGACCTTCCGCCCGGGCCTCTTTGTTCGCCCGGTATTAAAGCTATTAAAGCGGCTTTAAACCCCGAAGTCAGCGATTATTTTTACTTTGTAACTGATAAGGACGGCAAGTTTTACTTCCACAAAACCTATGCCGAGCAAAATGTAACTATTGCAAATTTAAAACAAAACGGAAACTGGATTTATGAATATTACAACAAATAAAATACCTGAGCTTTTGTGTCCCGCGGGTGACTTGACCCGACTTATTGCGGCAGTTGATTATGGCGCTGATGCGGTTTACCTTGCGGGCGAAGAATTTGGTATGCGTACCGCTGCCACTAACTTTGGCGAAGTGGATTTAATCAAGGGTGTAAAATACGCCCACGACCACGGTGTTAAGGTGCATGTCACCTGTAACACCATACCCCATAATGATGAAATTCCCCGCTTGCCTGACTTTTTAAAATTTTTAAACGAAATTAAGGTTGATGCCATTATAGCTGCCGATTTAGGCACAATTATGATGGTTAAAAAATATGCCCCCGATGTTGATTTACACATTTCGGTGCAGTCAGGTATTTGCAACTTTGAAACCGCAAACGCTTTTTATAATTTGGGTGCAAAGCGCATTGTTTTAGCGCGTGAATTATCGCTTAAAGAAATTAAAGAAATTCGCGAAAAAACACCGAAAGACCTTGAAATTGAAATGTTTGCACATGGGGCAATGTGTGTGTCCTACTCTTCCCGTTGCCTTTTGTCAAGCTATATGACGGGTCGTGATGCCAACCGCGGCGACTGTGCACAGCCCTGCCGTTGGAGCTATTCACTTATGGAAGAAAAGCGCCCGGGGCAGTTTTTTGACATTACCGAAACCGAAAAAGGCACATATATTTTAAATGCTAACGATATGTGTATGGCAGAGCATCTTAAAGAAATTTGCGACGCAGGCGTTGACAGCATTAAAATTGAGGGCAGAGCTAAATCACACTATTATGTGGCGGTTACTACAAACGCTTATCGCGGTGCGCTTGACAGTTTGAAAAACTATGATGGTGAATGGTCTTGTCCCGCTTGGGTAACTGAAGAGCTTAACAAAATAAGCCACCGAAATTATTCGACCGGTTTTTATTTCGGTCAGCCGACAAATTCCCAAACCTATGCCAATGCGGGCTATGTAAGGGATTATTCGGTTGCGGCCATTGTCGACGGTTATGAAGACGGCAAAATTATTGCCACCCTTAAAAACAAGTTTTTAAAAGGTCAAGAATTTGACTGTTTAGAGCCAAAAAACAAACCCTTTATTGTTAAGGCAGACACAGTTTATAACGATAAAAACGAAGAAATTGATTCAGCCCCACACCCAATGATGACAATTAAAATCCCCTATCCACACCCTGTAAAAGCGGGCTCACTTTTAAGGATGAGGGCTGACTAATATTTACACCTCGTGCCAATAATAGACACGAGGTGTTTTTTAATGCAAAATAAAATTTGGTGGCGATTTTTCAGCAAAAGAAGTGCCATTTGTTATTTTTTACTTATTTCGTTATTTTTTAGCGCATTTTTGCGGGTCGCAGTTATTGCTAAAAGCGATTACACCGATGTTTTACAGTCACACGGGAGGTTAAAGCTTGCGGCGGGTAAAATAAGGGGCACTATTTACGACTGCAATATGCGACCGATTACTAATAATAAATCAAAAATTATTGCCTGTGTTTCCCCCACAAACCGCGCAAAAACCGCACTTTCTACTGTTTTAAAGGGACAAGAGTTTGAAAGCGTTTTGGAACGTCTTGAAAATGGCAAGCCCGTGCTGTGTGAAGTGCCCAAAGAGATAAAATGCGATGGTATAATTTGCACCACCGTTTATTATAACGATGAAAGCGTATTTGCGCCCCACACCGTTGGATATGTTAATAGCGATAACAAGGGCGTAAATGGGTTACAGTTGGCTTATAATGGGCTTTTATACACCGATGAGGATGCTTATTTTAGCTTTGCTTGTGATGGTCTTTATAATGTTTTAGAGGGTATCGAGCCCGAGGTTTATAACAACACCTCTGCCGTTGCAAACGGGGTTGTCAGCACTATTGACATAAATATTCAAAGCATTATTGAAGAAACCGCAAACTCGTTAGAGCGTGGCGCGGTTGTGGTGGCTGATGCCAAAACCTTAAAAATAAGGGGTATTGTTTCCCGACCCAATTTTAACCCAAACGACCTTGAAAGCTATTTAAAACGACAGGATTCTCCCCTATTTAACCGCGCGATAAATTCTTACGCTGTTGGCTCGGCTTTTAAGCCCTGTATCGCCGCCGCTGCTATTGAAAACGGACTTGAAAATACTGTTTATAACTGTGTTGGCAGTATGGAAATTATCGACCGCCACTTTAACTGCCACGAAAGAAGCGGTCACGGGGTTTTAAATCTTCGTTATGGGTTGGCAAATTCTTGCAACACTTATTTTTTTAATTTAGCAATTAAAACAGGCAAAACCAATGTTTTTAAGATGGCCGATAACCTAAATTTCGGTAAAAAAATAAAACTGTGTGACGGCATCTATACCGCCACCAGCATTATACCATCAATCGAAAAGCTTGAAAACACAGCCCACCTTGCCAATTTCAGTATTGGTCAGGGCGATTTCACCACATCCCCTGTTTCTATGCTAACACTTTATTCTGCCATTGCAAACGGCGGTAAATATTATATGCCATCGCTTGTTGAAGGGACTTATAAGGACGGCAAATTTACCGAATTTAACCGTGGCTTTATGACAAAAGCAATGAGCGACAAAACCTCAAACAAGCTTTTGGATTATTTGAAAACCGTTATCACCGAAGGTACCGGCGGTGATGCCCTGCCCGAAACAGTAACAGCCGCAGGTAAAACCGCTACCGCACAAACGGGAATTATTGAAGGCGGTCGCGAAATTTTGCGAAGCTGGTTTTGCGGCTTTTTCCCCGCCGAAAGCCCAAAATATATTGTAATTGTCTTTTCAGAAGATTCAAAAAAACAAACACTGTCCTGCGGTAAAATTTTTGCAAAAACCGCAGATAAAATTACTGCCCTTGCGGTTGACAAAATTTAACTATAAGTATATAATAATAGAGTATGTTTAATTCTAACTAAAGGATGTTTTGAAAATGAAATGGACTTCACTTAACGACCTTCGCGAAAGCTATCTTTCATTCTTTGAATCTAAGGGACATTTGCGCCTTGGAAGCTTTTCGCTTGTGCCGAATAATGATAAATCTTTGCTTTTGATAAATTCGGGTATGGCACCGATGAAAAAGTACTTTACAGGCGAGGTTACCCCACCCCGCAACCGCGTTACAACCTGCCAAAAGTGTATCAGAACACCTGACCTTGAACGCGTTGGTATCACCGCTCGCCACGGCACATTTTTTGAAATGCTTGGCAACTTTTCGTTTGGTGATTATTTTAAAAACGAGGCAATTGCTTGGGCTTGGGAATATTTAACCAAAACCCTCCAGATCCCTGAAGAATTATTATGGCCGTCAGTTTATGAAGAAGACGACGAAGCATACGCTTTATGGCGTGATGTTATTGGTGTGCCCGAGGAACGCATTGTAAGAATGGGCAAGGCCGACAACTTCTGGGAACACGGCACAGGTCCTTGCGGTCCATGTAGTGAAATTTATTTTGACCGCGGTGAAAAATACGGCTGTGGCTCACCCGACTGTAAACCCGGCTGCGACTGTGACAGATATATGGAAATTTGGAACAATGTATTTTCACAGTTTAACAATATGGGTGACGGCACCTATACAGAGCTTGAGCATAAAAACATTGATACAGGTATGGGTCTTGAACGCCTTGCTTGCGTAATGCAGGGTGTTGACAATATGTTCGAGGTTGACACTATCCGAAACATTCTTGATAAGGTTTGCGCCATTTCGGGAAAAGAATACAGCAAGGAACATACTACCGACGTTTCTATTCGTGCTATTACCGACCATGCACGCGCCGCAACCTTTATGATAAGTGACGGTATTACTCCCTCAAACGAAGGCCGTGGCTACGTTTTAAGACGTATTATTCGCCGTGCTGTACGTCATGGTAAGCTTATTGGTATTAACCGTCCGTTCTTTATGGAGCTTTGCAACATTGTAATAAATGAAAACAAATCGGGCTATCCCGAGCTTATTGAAAAGAAGCAGTTTATTGAAAAGGTTATAACTAACGAGGAAGCTTCATTTAACAAAACCATTGACCAAGGTCTTTCAATGCTTGAAGCACTTACCAAAAACGGCGGTATGCTGTCTGGCGAGGATGCATTTAAGCTTTATGATACCTATGGCTTCCCTGTTGACCTTACAAAAGATATTCTTGCTGAAAAAGGCATGACACTTGACGAAGAAAAGTTTGCGGCTTGTATGGAAGAACAACGCCAAAAAGCAAGAAATGCCCGTAAAGCAAGCGACGGCGAAAGCTGGAAATCAAGCGATATTACCTTTGAAAATGTTGGTGCTACCGAATTTTTGGGCTATACCCAAAACAAGTGCGATGCAAAGGTTTTAGATATTGTAGTTGATGGCGAACACACCTTAACCGCAACCGAAGAAAACAAAGCAATTATTGTTTTAGACAAAACAGTTTGCTATGCTGAAAGCGGCGGTCAGGTTGGTGACAGCGGTGTTATTACTGCTGACGGCTTTGAATTTGAGGTTTATGATGTTAAAAAGAATTCAAGCGGTATATTTACCCACTTTGGCACCGTTACAAAGGGCGAAATCACAGTTGACAGCGCTGTAACAGTTGAAATTGACAATGTTAAGCGTTCGGCAATTCGCCGCAATCATACAGCCGCTCACCTTTTACAAGCAGGTCTTCGCGCCGTGCTTGGCACCCACGTTGAACAAGCAGGTCAGCTTGTAAACGAAAAGGCAGTTCGTTTTGACTTTACACACTTCTCTGCTTTATCAAGTGAAGAAATTGCAAAGGTTGAAGCATTTGTAAACAACGCTATTTTAAGCGGTATTGAGGTTATGAACAAAGAAATGCCAATTGCCGAAGCTAAGAAAATGGGCGCTATGGCACTTTTCGGTGAAAAATATGGCGATATTGTTCGTGTTGTTGCAGCAAGTGATACATCGGTTGAGCTTTGCGGCGGTACCCACGTTGACAACACCGCAAAAATTGGTCTTTTCCACATTGTTTCTGAAAGCAGCGTTGCCGCAGGTGTGCGCCGTATTGAAGCAGTAACAGGCGCAGGTGTGCTCAATGTTCTTTACAACAACATTGCACTTGCTAATGACACTGCAACAGTATTAAAAGCACAAAACACAAACGACATTGCAAAACGTGCAACTGCCGTTATGGATGAACTTAAAGAAACCAAGCGCTTACTTGAAAAAGCCGAAGCAAAGCTTGCAGGCGGTAAGCTTGATGATATTTTGGCAAAAGCCGTTATGATAAACGACATTAAGGTTGCCGTTGCTAAAATTGACGGCTCTGCTGATGATTTACGCAAGATGACTGATACAGTTAAAGCCGAAAATGATGACACAGTTATTGTTTTGGCGGCTGTAAACGGCGAAAAGCTTACATTTAGTGCGGCTTGCGGTAAGGTTGCCATTTCAAAGGGCGCACACGCAGGTAACTTGGTTCGTGAAATTGCTAAAATTTGCGGTGGTAACGGCGGCGGTAAACCCGACAGCGCAATGGCAGGCGGTAAGGATGCTTCAAAATTAGAAGAGGCACTCTTGGCTGTTCCAACCATTTTAAAGGAGATGCTTTAAATGCAGAATTGTTTATTTTGCAAAATTATAAAGGGTGAAATTCCATCCACAAAGGTTTATGAGGATGAATTCGTTTATGCCTTTTTGGATATCGAGCCACAAGCACCCTTTCACGCAGTAATCGTACCCAAAATTCACATTAAATCAGCCGATGAAATCAATACTGAAAACAGTATGTATATAGCAAAGATTTTCGAAGCGGTTGCAAAAATTGCAAAGCAAGAAAATTTAGAAAACGGATATCGTGTTGTAAATAACTGCGGTGCCGACGGCGGTCAAACCGTTGGTCACATTCATTTTCATTTACTTGCCCGCCGCAATTTGCAATGGCCTCCCGGTTGATAACTTTAAAGGAGATATAAATATGTCAGAATTTTATACTTTAAAAATTGCGGGGCTTGAAAGACAGCTTGAAAAATTTCCCGTAAGCGACAAATTAGATATTGCCGCGTTTATCATTTTCGGCGATGTTGAGCTAACTGTTAAAGCAAGTGAAGAGCTTTTAAAAAAGCTTCCTGAATTTGATGTTATTTTAACCCCCGAAGCCAAGAGTATTCCAATTGCTTACGAAATGTCAAGGCAGTCGGGCAAGCCCTACATAATTGCACGCAAAGGCGTTAAGGTTTATATGCGCAATCCCCTTTCGGTTTCGGTAAATTCAATTACCACCAAAAACGAACAGCATTTATACCTTGGCGAAAGCGAGGTTAATATGATTAAAGGCAAAAAAGTGCTTATTGTTGACGATGTTATCAGCACAGGTGAATCACTTACCGCTGTTAGAAATCTTGTTAATGCTGCGGGCGCTGTTGAAGCCGCCGCTTGCGCTTTCCTTGCTGAAGGTGATGCCGCTGACCGCGACGATATCATCTTCCTTGAAAAGCTTCCACTTTTCTTTAAATAATTTTACACATTAAAAATAGCCCTGTGGTTTTCCACAGGGCTATTTTATTTTAATCTATGCAGTTTTCTTTTTTGAAAATTTTGCAATTGCCAAGGCAAAACCGCCACTTATAACCATAAGCATAAACCAAACTGAAATGTTATTCAAATCATTTGTTTGCGGAACCTTATAATCATAAACATTTTCAAAAACTGCCTTTTCAACTGTGCCGTTTTCATCACTATAAACCATATCCACCACGAAAATACCCTCGCCACCGTCTTTAACGGTTACAGTTACGGTATAAACGGTTGTGTCATAGGTATAGCCCTTTGCACCGTCGTTAAGCTCTTTAATAGTGTAAACATAGGTGCCGGCTTCTTTAATATTAAGCTTTGAGAAAATAATCTTACCGTCTTTATCATTTTTAACGGTTTCGATAAGCTTTCCGTCCTTATCATAAAGCTCGAAGGTGAAGTCACCGCCCTTAAGGTCGTGGCCTTTAAGCATTTTCTCGGCTTCAATTGTGATATCGGTCGGGGCAACAGTATAAGCATTGTTAAATACAATTACATCATCAATTTTACCGTTAACGGCATTGCCGTCAACCTTAATTTCTGCCAAAAGCTGACCTTCGCCATCATCGGTAACAATTACTTCAATTTCAAACTTGTGCTTATCGGTTGTGATACCCTTGCCGTCAAGCTCATCCTCAAGAATTACAAAACGGTAGGTGCCAACCTTTGAGAAGGTTAATTCGCTGAAAGTAATTGTGCCGGTAGCATTATCAACCTTAACCAATTTAAAGTTATCATCCAAAAGATTTAAAAGTGCAAAATTAGGACCTGCTTCATAAAGGTCAAACTTGAACTCGCCGTCGATAAGGTCGCGGCCCAAAAGCTTTTTAGTGGCTTTAAGATTAACCTTAACGCTTTTTGCGGTATAAATGTTTTCAAACACAAGCTGGGAAGCAATATCGGCAATAGCGGTTTCGTTGTTATCAACATAAAGCTTATAATCATAATAACCATCTAAATCAGCATCGGCCGATACAACAACCTTAATTGCATAAACCTTTGTTGAATACTCAACACCGCCTAAATTACCTTCAACTTCCTTAACGGTGTAGTTATAAGTGCCAACTGCATCAAACTTAATAGCATCAAATATTATCATACCGTTAGCGTTATTCTTTTTGGTATCAATAAGAGTGCCATCTTTGTAAAGTTCAAAGGTAAATTCACCGTTTTTAATTTCACGGCCTTTAAGATCCTTTTTAGCGGTAATTATAATTTCAGCATCATCAGGTGTGTAAGCATTTGAAAATTCTGCACGCTGTACGGTACTGCCACCAAGCGAATAAACAACTGTCTTGTCGAAATATCCCTTGCCCGCATTGTCAGCAATGGTAACAGTTACAGTATATTCCTTGTTATCATAGGTGATATATTGCGAATTACCTGCAACCTCTTTAATGGTATAGGTGTAGGTGCCGGCAGTATCATAGGTGATTGCATCAAACGAAACATTACCGTTTGCGGCATTTTTGGCAGTGTCAATTTCAACGCCGTTTTCATAAAGTGCAAAGGTGAATTCATTAGCATTAAGGTTTTTACCGCTTAATGTCTTAAACGCTTCTATAGTTACATCAATTGGCTCAACTGTGTATTTATTGTTGAATACAACAGCATCTTCAATATTGCCTGTAACGGTATTACCGTCAACCTTAATTTCGGCAACTAATTTGCCCACGCCATTATCGGTTACAATTACGGTAATTTCATATTTGTGTGTATCAACCGTAATACCCTCGCCGTTTACTTCATCCTCTAAAATAACGAATCTGTAAGTGCCGACTGTACCAAAGGTTTGTGTAGTAAAGGTTACAATACCCGTTGATGCATCCTTCTTAAAAGCGGGCGTGTTATCGTCAATCAGCTTATCAAGTGTGAAATCAGACTTTGCACTGTAAAGGTCAAACTTAAATTCACCGTTTACAAGGTCACGTCCTGTTAACTTCTTAGTTGCCTTTAAGGTAACGCTTGCCTCTTCAGTAGAATAAACATTAACAAACTTAATAGCATTTTTAATATTTGTTGTTTGAACATTGTCAACATAAACAACATAATCTAAATTACCGTCGTTATCAGCATCATCGCTTACCACAATTTTAACCGCATAGGTTTTGGTATCATAATCAATACCGCCTAAGTTTTCGTTCTTTTCCTTTACGGTATAGTTATAAGTTCCCACTTTGTCAAAGGTGAGCTTATCGAATGCAAAGTCGCCGTTTGCAGCGTTTGTATCGGTATCAATCGCAGTTGCTTGACCCTCTTTATAAAGCTCAAAGGTAAACTCATCAGCTTTAAGGTCACGACCCTCTAAAATCTTATTTCCTTCAATTACAACCTCAACCTCGGCGGGCTTATACACATTGGTAAAGCTTAAATTCAAGTCTTCCGAGCTTGAATTTTGATAGCCCACCTTTGCGGTAACAGTACCATCAAGATTATCGAAAATTGTGATAGTAATATCGTGAACAGTTGGGTCATAGGTCATACCCAAAAGCTTATCTTCGGGTACAATTTCCTTAATTTTAAAGTTATAGGTCTTACCAACAACTGTTGCGGGGAAAGAAAGGTCAATGCGTGTATTACCGTTTGCATCAGTAGGAAGCGAGGTAACAATCGGCTCTGTTCCTGTTTCGGTGAATAAGCCAAAAACATAACCCTCTTTTCCCTTTCCTGTGCCAACATTATCGGTAACGGTTTTATCAATGCTTATAATAAGCTCGTCAGCACCTGTGGGAGCATAAGCATTAGTAAAGTCAACATCTACTGTAAATTTGTTATTGGCTTTGCTTACTGTTGCAGGTGTGTTTGCGTTAACCGCAGCCACCTCAAGCATACCATCCATTGTAGCATCGCTTACAACAACATTAAAGTAACGGTAAAGCTCGTCATAAGTTACACCACCAAGCTTGTTTTGGGGTATAATCTCACGCACACGGAACCAA
This sequence comes from uncultured Clostridia bacterium, assembly GCA_945983355.1. Taxonomy (GTDB): domain Bacteria; phylum Bacillota; class Clostridia; order Oscillospirales; family Acutalibacteraceae; genus UBA737. The sequence continues at coordinate 17,186 of CAMFSU010000050.1, forward strand.
TAGGTGCCAACGCTTGTAAATTCAAAGCTTTGAAGGTCTGTATCGTTTTCAAAATCAAATGAATATTCCTTAACCGTATCGTAGCTTACCTTGCGGTTTTGACCTACTGCACGCCACTCTGTACCATCAAGTATTTCAAGTTTGAATTCAAATTCATCGCCCGACTTCCAATCACGACCTGTAAGTGTTTTAGTGCCTGTAACAGCTAATGCAGGTTTAACTGCATCAGGTGTATAGTCATTGATAAAGTGTGCAGTTGCAACGATATCATTATCAGCAGTAACAGTTACAAGGTTTCGTTGTGGTGCAAAGCCGTCGGGTAAATCTATTTCGTTTACGATATAATCCCCGGGTACTAAGCCCGACAGGGTATGTGATTGACCCGCTTTAATCTTAAAGGTCTGACGGGCGGCATAATTGCCTACAGGATATACCTCAAATGTAAATTCGTGGTCGTTATTATAAGGAATACTTTCGTCCTTGTTAACTTCTTTTGAAACAACGATAGTACCGTCATGAACAACAAGTGTGTTTTCAAAAGAAACTTCGGTAAGGGTTTCTGCTTTAACGGTAGCAGTATAATTTGCAGTACTGCCCTGAACAACACCGTCGGCAGTGATTTTTGAAACCTTATACATACCATTAATTTCTTCATTAACAGTTATGTCGGTATCGGGTGCAATGCCAAGAATATAAACCGCTTCTCCCGCTTTTAAATTAACGGTTGCCTTATTGGCGGCAAAGGTTACGGTTGTTTCGTTGCCGAGTGTACCGTCGGCGGCCTCGTAATATGCTCGATAATCGCCTGAAAGGTTGGCATTTAGTGTAAATTCATAGGTAGTGTCTGTGCCGTAAAGAGTGTCGTCAACTGTTTTGGCAATTTTTATACCCTGCGGAATATCAACCGATATGCGACCGTTGTTGCCAAGGAAAGAACCAACGTGAATGTGGTTATGAGTGGTTTCGGTTTGAATAACGGGATAACGAACATATTCAAGTGTTCCGGTATCGTTTGCTCTCTTTTCAAGATTATATGGCTCAAGTATGCGGTGAATAGTGCCTGCAGGTACATCCCAACTGTTGTCTGCATTTTGCGAAGCATTGCCCAAAGCGGTAATTGTGTCATTAGACATTACTTCATACTGCCACTTAATTTCAGCAGGAATTTTGCCATCAACCGCCGAACCTGTACCTTCAAATACCGCATATTTACGGAAATAGGTATTGCCGTCGGTTGTGGTGGGTCTTGCCCCCTTATAAATAACATAATCTTCGCCGTTCTTTACATAAACAGCAGTTTCTTCTGAATAATAGTAACGCTCATTTTGAACTGACGGTGCAAAGAACACTAATGTGTTATGTGCATTGTTTGGGTTTTGATGTGTTAATTCATCATCATCCCACCAGTTCGTATAGAAATAATACTTACCATCGTCCGAAATGCCGTCATTATTTTCATCAATAATATGCGCTTGTTTATCCTTAACAACCTCGTTAAGATTTACAGGGCTTAACTCTTCCGCGAGACCAACCTCAAAAACAAGGCGAATTGGGTCAGCCGGTTTGTATTCAATGCTTATATCGGTTGCATTTTCTAAGGTGTCGCCCTTTAGGTTGATATTATAAGAAGTTACAGGTATTAAGGATGCAGGAATACGCCAAATAACCGATGTATTACCGTCATCAATACGGGTGTGAACCTGTGTCGAAATATACATAAGATTTGTGTCGGTATATTCACCCTGAATAGCACCAAGCAAGCCGTATGATTTATTTATAAAGGTTGCTTTTACGCCATTTTTTTCAGGAATATCGGCCTCGGTATGACCCTCGTGCCAATGGCCCATAAAATTACCGTCTTTATCGGCATACCAACCAATGTAATTTGACCAATTACCGTTCCAAGAACGAAGCTGATAGGTGTTGTATGCGTTGTTAATAAGGTCGCGTGCAACCGTTACATCTTCAATGCCGATACGCTCCTGCACTGACCATACAAGGTTATTTCCAAGTTCCGAATAGCTGCCATCAGGGTTAAAGAATACACTGTCATCACCTGTAAAGTTTTCTGCAAGGTGCTCGCCTGTATAGAAAACATCACCAAGCATAATGCCCTTTACATCTTTTACATTCATATAATGACCGATATCGTCAACAAATTCTACATAACCGTCGTGGTCGTGAAGACCGCTTTGTACCAGGGTTGGATAATAAAGCGACTGGATAATAATTTGCTTAACGATTTCATCAAACGCCTGTGTGAGCGCAGCCGCATTATTTGCAGGAAAATATTTTGTTACGTAATTCTTTTGTGTTATCGAGTTTAATTCGCTAACCTTTCTAACTGATGTCTGGTCGGGGTTACGGCCATCCTCAATATCAAAAAGCATATTAGCGTTGTTTCTTGTTGCAATATAGTCTTCCCAAAGCTCGTCAGTTGAAGTGAAAGCGGTTGGATTTAAAACAGGACTTGCAAGTGAATTGTTATTAGCACCAAGACCCAAAGCATAAAACAAAGGTTTTTCACCTTGATAGTGGTCTGACACCTATTTATTGAATAAGCGGCAGTAAGCTGGTTAACAAAGTCGATGGCATCCTGCAAGGTGTCATCTTCAACCTCGGTGCCGTCGCCAAGGTTTGATGTGCCAAGACCAACGGTGTTTTGGTTATTATTTAAGCCCGCAAAGTTATTTGTGGCAGCGGTTGGTGTACCGTCTGACATTAAAACAAATATCGGTGTGCGTACAGTACCCGCCTGATGCTGACCGCTTGGAATAACAGTTTCGGTTTGCTTCATAAACTCATTAAAAGCAAAGTAAACACCATTTTGAATATATGTGCCGCCCGACACATTTTTATAGCTTGTGGGCATAGTGACATTTTGAGAATTTTTAACATTAGAATTTACTTGTACTATATTACCGCTTTGTACAATAAATTTGCCCCTGTTAGTGCCCGTGGTGGGTGCAGTATAACGGTCAAGCGGTAAAAGAACAGTTGCAGTATTACCCAACGAATTTCCTTGCTGCGAACTGCCGGAATACATAACAACGCCAACACGATTATGATTATTAAGTGCTAAAAGGCGTGTTATAGCATCATTTGCAGAGGTAACAAGCTCATCAACATAGCCGCTGTTTGCCATTGAAGCCGAAGCGTCAAGCACAAGCATTGTATCGGTGGGGGTATAAGAATAGCCAATAATAGACTTATTAGAGGCCAATGCAGATAATGAAACCAAGAAATTGTGCTTGTCGTCCTGCATGGTGAGGTTATAATCATTGCCGTTTGCATCAACAAGTGCGCCTAAACCGTTTGGATTGCGAAAAACCGACTTATCGGTCCACACAGCACCTGCTTGTTCAGTATTGTCAACTGGGAAAAGCTGTTGCCACGAATTAAAGGTTGAAGGGTCTACCACCCTCAAATCATCGCTATCAGCCGCTAAAATTGGAATAAGCATAAGCGGTAACGATACTAAAATTATTGCCACTGACAAAATAACCGCCAATGTCTTTTTTGATAATTTTTTAATGTTTTTCATTTCTTTCAATCCTTTCGGTAAGATGCGGCCACTCATTGTCCGTTTTTCTCATAAATGCGTTTTTCAAAATAATTGTATAAATCTTCAACCGTATCTTTTGCAAGCTTTGAAAAATCAAACTGCGAAAGAAATTCCAAGGTTTCATTTATTGTTTTTTCATCAACCTGAAAAATACGGAAGGTGCTTTGAACATAACGCTTAACCTTTTGCTTTTTGGTGAAATACATATTACAAGGTACTGTTAAAAAGCCACGCATTATTCCACCGGATGCAATTTCAAATTCATAAAAATCTTTAAAATCAAACTCACTTAAGCGGTCACCAAAAACATTTTTTAGTGCATCGGCATTTACTTCCTTTATATAATCCCAAGTTTTTGGTATTGAATAAACCGAGGTATAAAGCTCACGTATATTTTCGCTTGTTTCCGACATATAAAGCTGCAACACCTTTTCAAAAGCATATCTCAACAGCTTATTGTCGGTTAGATTTTCCAATACTTCATAAGTTATTTCACGTTGGCGTTCAAGAACATAACCGATAAGCTCGGCCAAAATTGCCTCTTTTGTTTTCATTTCATAATAGATAGAATTTTCAGATACGCCTGATTCTATTGATATTTCTTTAACCGATGTATTTGCAAAGCCCTTTTTCATAAAAAGCTCTGCCGCCGCTAATACTACACGGTCACGTACGCTAAGTGTCGCCTTTACTGCTGACAAGACCATCACCTCTAACATTTTGAATTTCAAGTTTAATTTAAAGTGCACTTGAAAGTTTAGTTTATTGTAACATTAAAGTGTGGCTTTGTCAATATTTTATCAATCTTTTTTCCAAATATTACAAAACTGTAATAAATAAAAAAGTGATGCAATTTCTTGCATCACTCAAAATTTTTCAAATGTCGATTTAATTCACCAATGGGCAAGCCCACAATATTGAAATAATCCCCTCTAATTTCCTTTACAAGCAAAGCCCCTTTGGCCTGAATACCATAACTGCCTGCTTTATCATACGGCTCATCAGTGTCAAGATAAGTGTTAATTTCATCCTCGGTTAGTTTAAAAAATTCAACCTCACTTATAACCGAAAAGCTGTCAACCTTATCCCCTTTTATAATTGCACAGCCCGTTACAACCAAATGTGTATTGCCCGACAGCATACTTAACATATTAAAAGCATCTTGTCGGTCCTTGGGCTTGCCTAAAATTTCGTTACCCAAAATTACCGATGTGTCGGCACCGATAACTATTGCATCGGGGTGGTCCTTTGCAATATCCTCTGCCTTGATTTTAGCAAGATATTCGGGCACCCTTGTGTTTTCTAAACCATCAGGTATAATTTCCTCCACACCTGACGGCAAAATCTTAAATTCGTTTGTTATAATACCCAACAGCTCGCGCCTGCGGGGTGACTGCGATGCTAAAATATATTCCATTATTATACTCCTGCAACAAATGACGGAAAGCTGTCGTCACTTAAACTTTTAATTTTGTCATTATAATCTTTTATTGAATATTTTGAATGCACAATATAGCACATTATAAAATACGGCAATGTGAAAATAAGCGGTACAAAGAATAACGATAAAAGCATCCAACCGATTAAGCTGATAAAAAGAAAAACAAAATCCATTAAACTGCCCTTTGAAATAACACGCGACATATATATCGCTTCGTCAAGGTCAATTTCTTCATTAGCAATTATTAAAATTGGTGCAAGATAAAATTTCGAAATTGAAAGAATTACAAGTGCAAAGGAAAATGATGAAAGAAACCTCACAAGAAGTGAAAGATTTTGCGACCAAATCGGAATCGGCACATCAATAATACGGTAAAATTCAGGACTGGCAATAACATTTAATGCAATTACAGGTAAATAAAAGATTAAAGCAAAAACTGCCACCCTTAATGCCAATTTTAAGGCAAATTTCAGCACCTTTAAATAAAGTGACATTTTAGAAAAATAATAAAATACCGAAATAACTGTCTCATCCACACCGCCAAAAAGCCGCCAAAAGCACCTAAAAGCCCCCAAAAGCAAAGGGCAAAAAAGCAATAACGACAGAACAAACATTATAACCACTGCCCATATTTCACCCAAAACAACGGCCAAAAGCGAAGCGGTGTTTTGAATTATTAAATATAAAAACAAAAGCGTTAAACCGCTAATAATCGCCATAAGCCAATTACCCTTTAGGGCTTTTTTGGCATCCGCCTTAATTGAAGAAATGCTTACAGTCATAAAAATCTCCTAAAATAAACTAATAATAGTATAGCATTTAAAAATTTAAAATAATTAAATAATTGTTAACTTTGCAAAGCCCGCCATAATTTTTTTAGTGCCAACACTTTCAAAAGCAATTTCCAAAAGGGTGTCGTTACCCATTGGGGTGGTTGACAAAATCATACCAACACCAAAAGCATTGTGCTTAACCTGCATACCCACCTTATACGGTGATGCGCTTTTTGGTGTGTCGGTTTTAATAAATGAAGATTTGCTAGCAGAGGTTGGCGTATATTTTGGTGTAGAAAAGCTAATATTTTGCGGCCTTGTGTTAACACCTGTGGTTTCGCAAACCTCTAACGGAATTTCCTTTACAAAACGGGACGGCAAATTACGGGTTGTACGACCGTAAAGCATACGCATTGCGGTATTACTGACAAAAAGGCGCTTTCTTGCACGGGTAATGGCTACATAGGCCAAACGGCGTTCCTCTTCAATTTCGGCAGTGCCGCCCATAATTGACTGGTCACCGGGGAAAATGCCCTCCTCCATACCAACCAAATAAACATTGTCAAATTCAAGGCCCTTGGCCGAGTGCACAGTCATTAAAACAACCTTGTCATTATCGCTTTCAAGCCCGTCAATATCACTTATAAGGGCGATTTGCTCCAAAAATTCCGACAAGGTGGGGGCATCATTTTCAAGCTCGTACTGTAAAATGTTAGAGGATAATTCCATAACATTGTTAAGGCGGTCTTTACCCTCTTCACCCTCAAGCTCAAGCATTGTTTTATATCCCGTAACGGTTATAACCTGCTCAAAAAGCTCGCTAATCGATGCATTTTCAGCATATTCGGTCAGACTGTCAATCATATCGCAAAAGCCCTTAATTTTTGAGGCAGAGCGTGTTAGTGCGGCATATTCATCCGCGTGGCGCATAACCTCAAAAATTGAGATGCCAAGTTCACGTGCTATATCGGCGGCGTGGCCGACTGTTGTGTCACCGATTGAACGCTTTGGCTCGTTAATAATACGGCGAAGTCGTATATCGTCACGATTATTATTGATAAGCTGTAAATACGCCAAAACATCCTTTACTTCCTTGCGGTCATAAAAGGCGGTACCGCCGATAACCTTAAAGGAAATTCCCGAACGGGTAAAGGCATTTTCAATGGCATTTGACTGTGCATTTATGCGATAAAGCACCGCATTTTCGAAAAATTTACCGCCTTTGCGGACATTTTCCAAAATACTGTCAGCAACAAATCGGGCCTCTTCCCTTTCATCATAAGCGGTGTGAATAATAATTTTTTCACCGTCACCCTTGCTTGTCCAAAGGGTTTTGCCCTTTCTGCCACGGTTGTTTTCAATAACCTTGTTTGCGGCATTTAAAATATTTGAGGTTGAACGGTAGTTTTGCTCAAGTCGAATTACCTTGGCGTTTTGATACTCATCCTCAAAATTTAAAATATTTTCAATGGTAGCACCGCGAAAACGGTAAATACTTTGGTCGTCGTCGCCAACAACACAAATGTTATTTTTACCGCCCGCAAGTAAACTTACAAGCACATACTGTGCGTGGTTAGTGTCCTGATATTCATCCACACAAACATAACGGAATTTATTCTGATAATACTGCAAAATGTCATCATTTTCACGCAAAAGCTTAACGGTATTAACAATCATATCGTCAAAATCCATTGCGTCGGCATCTAAAAGCGCTTTTTGATAATATTTATAAATTTCGGCAACAATTTTGGGGCGGTAATCGTTACCTACTGATTCAGCATACTCTTGTGGGGTTAAAAGCTCATCCTTTGCTGAAGAAATAAGCGACAAGGCATATTTAAAGGGCACGAATTTATCATCAATATCGTGCTGCTTCATTATGTTTTTAATAAGTCGGCGTTGGTCGTCGGTATCGTAAACAGTAAAGTGCGAGGTATAGCCAAGTCGGTCGGTGTGGCGGCGCAAAATTTTACCGCAAACCGAGTGAAATGTACCCGCCCAAATATCGTTGGCATCATCGCCTAATTTGTCGGCAATTCGGTCTTTAAGTTCACCCGCCGCCTTGTTTGTAAAGGTAATAGCCAAAATTTGCCACGGCTTTGCCGCAAAATCGGCAAAAATTCCATCAGGCACAAAATCAGTAACACCGTTAAGATAATCTTCGCCTGCTTTTACATCATCAGCCGAAAACTGCGGTATATAGGTGCTGTTATAACCGTTGCCAAACTTTACAAGATTTAAAATTCGGTTTACAAGCACGGTGGTTTTACCGCTTCCCGCACCTGCAAGCACTAAAACAGGGCCGTTTACGGTTGTAACGGCCTCAAACTGACGGTCGTTCATACGACCGAAATATTTTTTAATAACTTCTTTTCTTAAATGTAAAAAGTCCATAAAAGCTCCTAAAAAATTGCTATAATTATAATACTATTTATTAAGATTAAAGTCAATAAAATAAAAAACTTGTCATATTATGAAAGATGTGATATAATGTTTTTACAATTCTGAAAGGAAGTAAAAAAATGGCAGGTTTTAGAAGAAGTCTTTTTGGCTTTAATACCGATGATGTCCTTGAATATATTGAAAAAACCCACAAATCATTTTCTAAAAAGCAAAACGCTTTAAACGAAAAGGCAGAAAGCTTAGCAAACGAACTTTCACTTTCTAAAGAACAATACGAAAATTTAATGGCTGAAAAAGCTGTTGTTGATGAAAAATTAAACGCTTTTATGGCAAAATATGATGAAATTGAAAAGCTTTCTGAAAATATTGGCAAGCTTTATTTGGTTGCACAGGCAAATGCACAGGCAGTTATGTCAAGCAGTGAAGAAAACTTAAATATTTCTAATGAAGAGGTTTCAAAAAATATTTCAACCATTGATGAAGCGCACGATTCCTTGGGTGAAATTCGCCAAAACATTATTAAAACCTCTGAAGAATTTGTTAACGAGCTTGACGAGCTTATTAAATCCCTTGCCGACACCAAGGCAAAAATTTCAAACAACAATAACGAAGCAAACCAAGCTATTGATGAATTTGATAAGTTTTATGACTCTATTGTAAATCAATAAAAAATTTAAACGGTGGAAACCAACAAGGTTTTCCACCGTTTTTTTATTTTATATGTACTTTTGATTTTCTTTATTATTTACACCCAAAATACCGCCAATAATAGATGACAGCATTAAAATAATGAGGCGGAAAAGTGTGTTGAGTGTAAAAATATCTTTACTTGCCATTAAGCCGACAAGGGTTATTATAAAAAATACCGCAGCCCCTATTACCGCACCTACCAAATACCCACGCTGGCCGATTTTTTTAGAGGCGAAAAACGAGGTTATAAGTGTGCCGATACCTAATGAAATTGTTGCAAAAAGGGGTGAAAATTCATAACCACCCTCTAAAAAATACATAACTGTTGCAAATATAAACATTGCCGCAACGGTTGTTAAAACCAAAATCAGCAATACCTTTATTAAAAACATATAATCAAGCTTTTTATCCATAAAAAAGTCCCTCCCGATAAAGTTTATTCGGCAGGGACAAAGTTTATAACTTATTTTTTAGCAACATCATCATGTACTGTAAGGTTTTGCTGTAAAGCCCAACGAGCAATGGTTAATTTACTGCGGTCGGCCTTTGATTCGATAACCATTGAATCTTCTTTTAAAGAAATTACACGGCCATAAATACCGCCGATGGTGAGAATTTCATCGCCAACCTGTAAATTTTCACGCATTTTTTGTTCTTCTTTTTGCTTTTTGCGGTTAGGACGGATAAAGATAAAGTACATACCGCCGAAGAGCACAGCGTAAATTAAAATCATAGGTAAAAGGGCTTTCAAATCAAGAGCGTTTGCCTGCTTAGCAAGTGTTATAAGTTCAAAATTCATTGTAAAACTTCCTCCAAATTAAATATCAAATGGTATTATACCCTAAATTTCCCAAAAAAGCAAGTGCTATATTCTTTTTGAATATATAATTTCTTTTTCGCGCTTAAATTCGGCAAATCTACCCTCGTCAAGTGCGTTGCAGATATCTTCCGTAAGGTGATTATAAAACCAAAGGTTATGCATAACCAAAAGCCGTTGGGACAGCATTTCCTGACTTTTTAAAAGGTGACGCACATAAGCCCTTGAATATTTTTGACACACGGGACAACCGCAATTTTCATCAATAGGGCGCATATCAAATTCATACTTTTTATTGTTGATGTTCATAATGCCCTCACTTGTAAATAAATGACCGTGACGGGCATTTCGGCTGGGCATTACACAGTCAAACAAATCAACACCGCGTTCAACCGCATTAAGAATATTTGCGGGGGTGCCAACACCCATTAAATAACGGATTTTATCCTTTGGCATAAAGGGTGTCACCTTTTCGATTATGTCATACATAACCTCGGCCGGCTCGCCAACCGCAAGACCGCCGATAGCATAGCCGTTTAAATCCAAATCGGAAATTTCTTTCATATGGTTAATTCTAAGGTCGGGGTACGTGCAGCCCTGATTTATACCGAAAAGCATTTGCTCGCGGTTTATTGTGGTTTCAAGCGAATTTAGTCGTGCCATTTCATCCTTGCATCTTTTTAGCCAACGGGTTGTGCGTTCGCAAGATGCCTTTGAATAGCTGTAAGCCGCGGGGTTTTCAACACACTCATCAAACGCCATTGCAATGGTCGAGCCCAAATTTGACTGAATTTGCATACTTTCTTCGGGACCCATAAAAATACGCTTGCCATCAACATGTGAAGCAAAGGTCACGCCCTCCTCCTCGATTTTACGAAGTGAGGAAAGCGAAAAAACCTGAAAGCCGCCGCTATCGGTTAAAATCGGGCCATCCCAAGTGGTAAAGGTGTGAAGACCACCGCATTTTTTGATAAGCTCGTCCCCCGGGCGAACATGTAAATGATATGTATTTGAAAGCATCACCTGACAGCCAAGGGTTTTAAGATCTTCTGCCGAAACTGCGCCCTTAATTGCCGCCGCAGTTGCAACATTCATAAAAGCGGGAGTTTGCACAGTGCCGCGGTTTGTTATAAACTCGCCACGCCTTGCCCCGTCTTTTTCACTAATTAGTTTATACATTAATTTACTCCTATTATAAAATAATCATCGCATCGCCGAAGTTTACGGGATATGTGAAAAGGAAATTTATAAATCCGTCGGCAAAGCCGACACCTTACCTCTTCACTATTACCTCTTACTTCTTACTTGCTCATCCTTTATAGGATGAGCATCGCATCGCCAAAGCTGAAAAAACGGTACTTTTCAGCAACAGCAACATTATAAGCATTCATTGTTTTTTCATAACCCACAAAGGCGGACACAAGCATTATAAGTGTGCTTTCGGGTAAATGGAAATTGGTTATTAAACCGTCCATACACTTAAATTCATAACCTGGGTAAATAAAAATTGAGGTGTCGTCACAGCACTCTTTAATTTCACCAAAGGTTTGCATTGCGCTTTCAACCGTGCGGCAGCTTGTAGTACCAACGCAAATCACCCTGCCGCCATTTTTCTTGGCGGTGTTTATTATATCGGCATTTTGCTGTGTGATATAGTAATGCTCGGTATGCATTTTGTGCTGTGTCACATCATCAACCTTTACGGGTCGGAATGTGCCAAGACCTACATGCAAAGTAACATAAGCGATATTAACGCCTTTGTCTTTAAGCTTTGAAAGCATTTCGCTTGTAAAGTGAAGCCCCGCTGTTGGTGCCGCGGCCGAGCCCAAATCGCGCGAATATACTGTTTGATAACGCTCCTTATCCTCAAGCTTTGCCTTAATATAAGGTGGCAACGGCATTTGGCCAACCTCATCTAAAACTGCAAAAAATTCACCATTAGGGGTAAATTTCACAATGCGGTTGCCGTCCTCTAAAACCTCGATAACCTCAGCCGAAAGCTTGTTAGAAAAAGTAAACTTATACCCCACCTTAGCTTTTTTACCGGGGCCTGCAAGACATTCCCACACATTTTGCTCTTTTTGTTTTAAAAGCACAAATTCAACCACACTGCCCGTGTCGGTGCGTGTGCCAAAAATTCGTGCAGGTAAAACACGAGTGTCATTTAAAACAAGGCAGTCCCCTGCTTTTAGATAATCAAACACATTATAAAAGTGCTTGTGCGAAAGCTCACCCGTATCTTTGTTAAAAACCAAAAGGCGTGAATTGTCACGCGGTTCTATTGGGGTCTGGGCAATAAGCTCTTCAGGTAAATCATAATAAAAGTCGCTTGTTTTCATTTTTTCTCTTTTCTTCCTTAAAAATAGCGTAAAACTATTTGACAAAAAGTATGTAAAATGGTATTATTGTTTAGATATAATTATATATTATAGTAAATTTGAATATATATCAAGTATAATTTTCAAATTTTGAAAGGAATGCATAAAAATGAAAAAGTATAATGTTGGTATTATTGGTGCTACCGGTATGGTTGGTCAACGCTTTGCGCTTTTACTTTGCGACCATCCTTGGTTTAATGTTACCGCTTTGGCTGCAAGTGCAAATTCTGCCGGTAAATCTTACACCGAAGCAGTTGGCAACCGTTGGGCTATGACCTCCCCAATGCCCGAAAATCTTAAAAATATGATGGTTTACGACGCCGAAAAAGACATTGATGAAATTGTTTCAAAGGTTGATTTTGTTTTCTGCGCCGTTAATATGAAAAAGGATGAAATTAAAGCGCTTGAAGAAACCTATGCAAAGCGTGAATGCCCTGTTATTTCAAACAACTCGGCTCACCGCTTTACTGCCGATGTTCCAATGATTATTCCCGAAATTAACGACAACCACGCTGAAATTATTGAAAGCCAAAGAAAACGCCTTGGCACCAAGAAGGGCTTTATTGCAGTTAAGTCAAACTGCTCGCTTCAAAGCTATGTTCCTGCCCTTTACCCGCTTGATAAATTTGGTGTTGAAAAGGTTTTGGTTTGTACATATCAAGCAATTTCAGGTGCAGGTAAAACCTTTGAGCGTTGGCCTGAAATGGTTGATAATGTAATTCCTTTTATAGGTGGCGAAGAAGAAAAGAGCGAAAAGGAACCACTTAAAATTTGGGGTACTATTGAAAACGGTGAAATTGTTCCCGCTGATTCTCCCAAATTTACTGCACAATGCCTTCGTGTTCCCGTTTCTGACGGTCACATGGCGGCAGTATTCGTAACCTTTAAAAACAAGCCCACTAAAGATGAAATTTTAAACACCTGGGCTGAATTTAAGGGTGCACCTCAAGACCTTGAACTCCCCCACGCACCTAAGCAATTCCTCAACTACTTTGTAGAAGACAATATGCCACAAACCAAGCTTAACCGCGACCTTGAAGGCGGTATGGCTGTATCTGTTGGCCGACTTCGTGAAGACACACAATATGATTATAAATTTGTTTGTCTTTCACACAATACTTTACGCGGTGCCGCAGGCGGCGCTGTATTACTTGCTGAACTTCTCTGCGCTAAGGGTTATATGGACTAATTTCTTGGAGGGATTTAAACGAAGCCGAAAATATTCACGGGTGCGGCTACCGCACTTATTACCCCGATGAATGAAGACGGCAGTGTTAACTTTGACGAAATTGTGACACTTGTCCAAAGTCAAATAACATCCGGTATTGATGCCCTTGTAATTTGCGGCACAACCGGTGAGAAGTCAACCTTAAAATATGACGAGCATTTAAAAGTTATTGAAACTGCGGTTAAAGCCGCAAACAAAAAAGTGCCAATTATTGCCGGCACAGGAAGTAATGACACGGTTTATACGGTAGATTTGTGTAACGATGCCGCTTCTCTTGGCGCCGATGCCTTTTTAATGGTAACACCATATTATAACAAAGCATCGCAGGACGGTCTTATCGCCCATTATAATTACATTGCTGACCGTGTTGAAAAACCAATAATTCTTTACAATGTCCCCTCTCGCACGGGGGTTGACATTATGCCAAAAACCTATAAAGCATTAAGTCGGCACAAAAGAATTGTCGCAACCAAGGAAGCGTCGGGCGATATTACAAAGGTGGCCGAAACCCGTTATCTTTGCGGTGACGATTTGTGGATTTATTCAGGCAATGATGACCAAATTATACCTATTATGTCACTTGGCGGTATTGGTGTTATTTCGGTTTTATCTAACATATTGCCAAGCGAGGTTCACAATTTGTGCCAAAATTATTGGGTTGGAAATACTAAAACCGCAGCTGCGGCACAAATCAAGTATATGGGTCTTATCAAAGCGCTATTTTGTGATGTTAACCCCGCACCGCTTAAAACCGCAATGAATCTTATGGGCAAAAATGCAGGTCCTTGTCGACTTCCTCTTTACCCGCTAAGTGAAAACAACTTATCACTTTTAATTGAAAAGCTTAAAGAATGTAATTTATTAAACTAATATTTTGGATGTGAAAAAATGTTAAAGGCATTACTTATTGGCGCCAGCGGCAAAATGGGTTGTTTTATAACAAGCTGTGCCGCAAATGACTGCGAAATTGAAATTTCAGCTGGTTTTGATAAGGTTAATATCGGGCAAAAATATCCTGTTTTTTCAAGCTTTAACGATATTACAGTAAAGCCCGATGTTATTATTGATTTTTCAAATGTTGCACTTTTAGACGGCATTTTGGATTATGCAACAAAAAACAAAATTCCTGCTGTCCTTGCAACAACAGGTTATAACGATGAACAAATTGCAAAAATTAAAAAAGCCGCTGAAATTATACCGATTTTCTTTACATTTAATATGTCTATTGGTGTTAATTTGCTTTGCAGTCTTGCCAAAAAAGCCGCAAAGGTTTTGGGAACTGACTTTGATGTTGAAATTATTGAAAAACACCACAACCTTAAAATTGATGCACCGTCAGGCACTGCTATAATGCTTGCAAACGCTGTCAATGAAGAATTTAACGACAGTTATAATTACGAATATGACCGCCATTCAAAGCGCGCTAAAAGACCGAAAAATGAAATTGGTATTCATTCGGTACGCGGCGGCACCATCGTTGGTCAGCACGATGTTATTTTTGCAGGCAGAGATGAGGTTATAACCCTTTCACACGAAGCAACCTCGAAAGAAGTGTTTGCAGTTGGTGCAATTCGCGCAGCGAAGTTTATCGCATCAAGAAACCCCGGCCTTTATGATATGAACGACATAATGACATTTTAATTTTAAAAAGCAATGATTAAAAAATCATTGCTTTTTTTGTATAATTTTAATCTTTTTGTGAAAAAATACTTTTACAAAAGGAGTTGAAATTATGTTTGATAAAATTTGCTTAATTCTTGTTATTATAGGCGCATTAAACTGGGGTCTTGTAGGTCTTTTCTCATTTGACCTTGTTGCCTGGGCTTTTGGCGGAAGCACTGCAATTATTAGCAGAATTATTTATACCGTTATTGCCCTTGCAGGTGTTTGGTGCATATCCTTGCTTTTCAGAAAAGACAGCTGCTGCAACCGTGACGACAGATAAAAGAAAAAGGCGTTGTTTTAAACAACGCCTTTTTTAATTTTAATTACATTTTAACACTCTTATCACGAGCAACATAGGTTGTATGTAAATCGTGATGTGCTTTGTGACCGCCGAAGCCGTCATACCATTCGCTGTAAAGTGCCTTTACAACAGGTGATTCGTGTGACTTACGAATAGCCATTGAAGCATCCTGGTCATAAAGTGCCTTTGCACGAACTGCTTTAAGGTCAACAGTGTCACGTACACTTTGAGGTTGGATAGGCTGACCGCCACCGTTTACGCAACCGCCAGGGCAACCCATGATTTCGATAAAGGTCCAACCTGCAGGGTTGCCTGCTTTGAGTTGGTCCATTACACATTTAGCAGCGCCTGCACCTGATGCAACAGCAACCTTAATATCGGTACCGTTGATATTAACAGTAGCTTGCTTTAAGCCCATTGTGCCACGAACTGCGGTAAAGTCAATATCAGTATTGTCTTTGCCTGTAAGCCAGTCGTTAGCGGTACGAAGAGCAGCTTCCATAACACCGCCGGTAGCACCGAAGATTACAGCAGCACCGGTATCCTCACCGAGAGGTGAATCAAATTCTTCATCGGGTAAAGCGGTAAAGTTAATGCCTGCGCGGTCAATCATACGGCCAAGCTCACGAGTGGTGATAGCAATATCAACATCGGGAACACCTGCAGCAGATTGGTCCTCACGACCGATTTCAAATTTCTTTGCGGTACAAGGCATAACAGAAACTGAAACGATATCCTTAGCATCGATACCCATTTTTTCAGCATAGTATGTCTTAATTACAGCACCTGCCATCTGTTGAGGTGATTTGCAGGAAGAAAGATGGTTAATCATATCAGGATAGTAATATTCGCAGAACTTAACCCAACCAGGTGAGCAAGAGGTAATCATTGGTAAAGTGCCACCATTATTGATGCGTTCAACCAATTCATTAGCTTCTTCAACGATGGTAAGGTCAGCTGCAAAGTCAGTATCGAATACCTTTGCAAAGCCAAGACGGCGAAGAGCAGCAACCATTTTGCCTTCAACATTTGAGCCAACAGGCATACCAAAGCATTCGCCAAGAGTTGCACGGATAGAAGGTGCAGTCTGAACAACAACATGCTTTGTTGGGTCAGCAAGGGCAGCCCAAATCTTATCGGTGTCATCCTTTTCAACCAATGCGCCTGTGGGGCAAACAGCGGTACATTGACCGCAAGAAATACAAGGTACATTTGAAAGAGCAACCTCGAACGGAGTACCAATAGCAGTATCAATACCACGGTTGTTAGCACCGATAACACTTACATATTGTTCTTGACAAGCGGCAACACAGCGACGGCAAAGGATACATTTATTATTATCTCTTACCAAGTGTGGTGTGCTGTTATCAAGCTCATAAACGGGCTTAAAGCCCTCGAAAGCCGATTCATCAACGCCATAGTCACGGCAAAGCTTTTGAAGTTCGCAATTTGTGGAACGAGCACAAGAAAGGCACTTCTTGTCGTGGGTTGAAAGAATAAGCTCTAATGTGGTTTTGCGATTCTTTTGAACCTTTTCAGTATTGGTTAAAACTTCCATACCCTCACTTGCGGGATAAACACAAGCAGTAACCATTCTGAAGCCACGGCCTTCATTAACTTCAACAATACAAATACGGCAAGCACCAATTTCGTTCTTATCCTTCATAAAGCAAAGGGTAGGAATTTCGATACCTGCAACACGGGCAGCGTCTAATACAGTAGAGCCCTTAGGAACGGTTACGGTAATACCGTTAATTTTTAAAGTAATCATTTCCATTATATTTCGGCTCCTTTCTTATATTTTGCTAATTGCTTTAAACTTACAATTATCAATACATACGCCGCATTTAACGCACTTGTCAGTATCAATTGTGTAAGAAGCAAGCTTGTGACCGGGTGCAATGTAATCAGTCTTAGTGATAGCGTTAGCAGGACAATTCTTTGCACAAAGACCGCAACCGATACATTTATCTTTATCGATAACAAATTTAAGAAGGTCTTTACATACACCTGCGGGACACTTCTTATCTACAACGTGAGCAATATATTCATCACGGAAGAAATTAAGAGTTGAAAGAACAGGGTTAGGAGCAGTTTGACCGAGACCGCAAAGTGAATTTTGCTTAATATAATAGCAAAGTTCTTCCAAACGGTCGATATCTTCTAATGTGCCCTTGCCTGATGTAATCTTATCAAGTATTTCAAGCAATCTCTTTGTACCAACACGGCAAGGAGTACACTTACCGCAAGATTCATCAACGGTAAATTCAAGGAAGAATTTAGCCATATCAACCATACAGTTGTCTTCGTCCATAACGATAAGACCACCCGAACCCATCATACAACCGATAGCTGTCAAGTTATCATAGTCAACGGGGGTGTCAATAAGGTGAGCAGGGATACAACCACCTGAAGGACCACCTGTCTGAGCAGCTTTAAATTTCTTGCCGTTCGGGATACCGCCACCGATTTCATCGATAATATGACGAAGGGTTGTACCCATAGGAATTTCAACAAGACCTGTGTGAGCAATTTTACCGCCAAGAGCAAATACCTTTGTACCCTTTGACTTTTCGGTACCCATTGATGCAAACCAATCAGCACCCTTTAAGATAATTTGAGGAATGTTTGCAAAGGTTTCAACGTTGTTTTCAACGGTGGGCTTGCCAAAAAGACCTTTAACTGCGGGATAAGGAGGACGAGGTCTTGGCTCACCACGGTTACCTTCGATAGAGGTCATAAGAGCAGTTTCCTCACCGCAAACGAATGCACCTGCACCAAGACGGATGAATAAATCAAAGTCAAAGCCGCTGCCGAAAATGTCTTTACCTAAAAGACCATATTCACGGGCATCATCTATTGCCTTTTGTAAACGCTGAACTGCGATAGGATATTCAGCACGAACATAAACATAACCCTTGGTAGCGCCGATAGCATAACCCGCAATAATCATTGCTTCAACCAAGCAGTGTGGATCGCCTTCCAAAACAGAACGGTCCATAAATGCACCCGGGTCGCCTTCGTCAGCATTACATACAACATACTTTTGGTCTGCCTTGTTGGGAGCTGCCAATGACCATTTAAGACCTGTTGGGAAGCCACCGCCGCCACGACCACGAAGACCGGAATCCTTAACAACCTGAATAACCTGTTCGGGTGTCATTTCGGTCAATACTTTACCGAGAGCAGCATAACCGTCCATTGCGATATATTCGTCAATGCTTTCGGGGTTAATAACACCGCAGTTGCGAAGAACAACACGGTTTTGTGATTTGTAGAAAACAGTGTCACTTAAAGCAACGTTGCCTTCAACTTCGGGAGCATTATCGCCTGTTTCATCATAAACAAGGCGTTCAACCTTACGGCCTTTAAGCAAATGCTCCTCAACGATTTCTTTTACATCATCAACGGTAACGCGGCTGTAGAAGGTACCGTCAGGATAAACGATAACAACGGGGCCCAATTCGCAAAGGCCGAAACAACCGGTCTGAACAAGCTTAACTTCATCACTAAGACCAAAAGCTTCAATATTTTCAGCAAACGCCTTTTGAATTGAAGCACTGCCCGAAGAAGTACAACCTGTACCGCCACAGATTAAGACATGTGCACGAATCATGTTTTTTACCTCCAATTAGTTTTTACTGATTAGCGCCGATTGTATATTCATTAACAACCTTGCCGCCCTTTAAATGCTCATTAGCAATACGCTTTGCCTTTTCGGCATCAACCTTTACGTATGTAACCTTTTCCTTGCCGGATTCATAAATCTCAACAATAGGTTCATACTGGCAAAGACCGATACAGCCGGTTTGAGAAACTGTAACAGTTTCCATAAGGCCTAAAGCGTTAACTTCTTCAACAAAAGTGTTAAGAACGGGTCTTGCACCGGCAGCGATACCGCAGGTAGCCATACCAACAACAACACGTGTTGCATTAACGCCCTCACGAAGAATAACCTTATCCTTCATTCTTTCTTTAATTGCCTGTAATTCAGCTAAAGATTTCATTTTTTGTCATCCTTTCTTAATGCTGTTTAAATTAACTAAAGATTTGTAAATATTGCTCACGCAAATATTCTTCAATCCATTTAATTACTTCATAAGTGTTAATCGGTACACCCTCAAGCGTTTCTTTAATTTCCCTTGTGTCAAAAACAATTTCGTTATTGTTTATGCGGTGAATATAAAGAAAATCGGTTTCAGGGTGGCCCTGAATTAATGTAGTAATTGTAGAAACCACATCGCCAAGCGGTGTGAAATCAATATGTTTTTTTGAAAAAGTTGCTTTTACGACGGTGCCATGGTCATTTGGAAATTCAGCGATATGCTTTGAAGTAATAACTACTTCTCCGCCTGTCAGCTCAGCTGCCATTTTTAAAAGCGGAATACCCATACCAACCTTACGCGTGGTGCGTGTGGTTGTAAAGGGATTCGTCACCGTTTCTAAAATTTCAGGTGTCATACCGCAGCCATTGTCCATAATGGTAAGCACCAAATCATCATCAGTTTCGGTTATGTTAATTTCAGTCAGGGTTGCCCCTGCTTTAACAGAATTTTCGGTAATATCAAGAATATTAAGTGATAATTCCTTCATAACTAAAACCCTAACGCCTTAAATAAATTTTCTACAGCATTCTGGTCATCATCGGGAAGCTCGATATAATCGGTTGCCTCTTTGATGTCTAAAAGCTGATGTGCGTCTGATGAAAAGACCATTTTTTCGGTTTTAATGGATGCCATAACCGCATAATCGGTAACCCTTTCCCTGCCGTGCATTTCAGCACAGGGGAAACTGTGATTTGGCGGAAACGCACCTAAAACCGCAATAACCGAATTGGACGGACGGTCAATATGTGCGGGATAACAAACACCGTTAAAGCCCTTAATAAATTCGGGCACCTCATCAAAGGAAAGATTTGTCGCAAAGGACAAAATATTTTCCTCTTCTGCGATTACATTGTCATCCTCATCCATAATAAGCTGTCTGCCAAATATTTCGGGGCGGTTTGGCATTAAAATTCGTTTTTCCGTTAACGCCTCATCACAAGCCAAAGCATCATTTAGTGTTCTGAAAAGGCACACCATATGTATATCCTCGGCTGTGGTAAGCTCCATCCCAGCAACAGCAATTATGCCATACGCCTTTGCCGCCTTAAAAAAAGCGGGACAGTTTTTTGCAGTATTATGGTCGGTAAGCGCCATAATATCCAACCCGTTTAGCTTGCCTATGCCCGCAATCGAGCAAGGGGTTGCATCATCGTCACCGCAAGGTGATAAACAGGAATGAATATGCAAATCGTAAAAATACTTTTTCATAATAAACCGTTTAAATAAATTGCCGTTTCGTAAATATTCATATTAGTGGTAAGAATGTTGATTTCTTTATCCATAGCAGTTGCTTTAATCGTTTCGTCAACAGTTACACCCTCTGCCAAAATTATGCAAGAGGTGTCCGCCAAAGATGCCACAGCCAAAATATTTACGTTAGACATAATTGTAATCCAAGCATCGTCTGCTTTGGCGCGTCCCATAACCCAGCTTAAAAGGTCGCCAATGTAAACATTTCTAATTTCACGGCTTTCATCGGGCAAAGAAATGGCAGAAAATTTTTCACTTGTTAGCAAATCCCTTACTGTCATTTTTTCTCACCCAAGTCCTTACAGAGTTTTATAAGACATTTGTCAATCGAGGATTGTCCTTTAACAACATCCTCAGCCAGTGCGCGACAGGTCGGTGCCCCGCAGGAGCCACAGTCAAGCCCCGGCAAATCACCCTTAATCCTTTGAATGTCAGCAAGCATTCGCATTGATTCTGCCATACTGTCAGACAAACGGGAAATTGGGTAATAATTCGGCAAATTATCAAAAAGGAAGCCGTCAGGGATATAACCCTCCTCATCCTTTACAAAATTTTCCGAAACGGGTAAATACCGCCTTAATGAGCGAAGTCGTGCTTTGGCAACAAATGGATTTTGAATTGTAAGCACACCGCCGACACAACCGCCGGGGCAAGCATTAAGCTCAATAAATTCAAGCGATGGGAAATCGCCATTTTCAAGCTTATCCAAAACCTTTATAACATTTTCAATACCGTCGGCCGCCAAATAATTTTCATTGAAAATTGCGGTAGCTTCACCACCTGACGAAGCCCAACTGATACCAATAATGCCCGAATTTGATAGTGATTTTACGTCACTATCGTGTGACATAACACTAATTAGTTGAAAATAAATGTCGCTAATAGGAACAACTACATCAACCTTGCTTTTATAGTCGGCAAAGCCGTTTTTAACATAGCTTGCCTTTGCAGGACAAGGTGAAATAAAGCAAACACCAATATCACTGTCAGTAAATTCGGGGTGCTCTTTTAATGCCTTTTGCCGTGCTAAATCTGCCGCAACCTCCATAGGTGGCAGCATATGAATTATATTGTCCATAAGCGACCGAAACCTTAAACCGATAAGGCGTGTCACAACAGGACAGGCAGAGCTAATTGCAGGTTTTGTGATTGTTTCGGTTTTTAAATATTTCCGTGTGTAAGCCGTAACAAGCTCGGCCGCGGCGGAAACCTCAAAAACATCGTCAAAACCAAGCTTTAAAAGCCCGTTAAGTACATAATCAACATCATCCAAATTTTCAAACTGACCGTAAAGTGACGGTGCGGGAAGAGCTATCTTCCACTTGAATTTGTCCATCATAGAAAGAGCGCCGCATTTGGCTTTCTTTGCATTATGGGGACAAACCCTTATACATTCACCACAGTCAATACAGCGTCCCTCGTTTATAACGGCGTGCCCGTCCTTTACCCTGATAGCTTCAGTAGGACAACGCTTTAAACAAGCGGTACAACCGGTACATTTTTCGACATCTAAATAAACTGAATGTTCGTATGTATTCATAAACAATACCTGCCGAAAACTAATTTATATTTACTCGCATAGTAATAGTGGTACCTTCGCCCACAACAGAATTGATTTCCATAAAGTCGGAATAGCGCTTCATATTTGGAAGACCCATACCTGCGCCAAAGCCAAGCGAACGAATATTATCGGTTGCGGTGGAAAAGCCCTCCTGCATTGCCTGTTCAATATCCTTAATACCGGGGCCCTTGTCGGTTAAGACAATTTCAACATAGTCTTCGGTCACGCTGACATCGGCAACACCGCCGCCTGCGTGGATAACCATATTGATTTCACCCTCGTACATTGCAATGGAAACCTGCCTGATTTTTTCGGGTGGCAACCCTAACTGCCTTAAATTCTTTTTCACCATAACCGAGGCATGACCGGCGGAAGTAAAATCCTGCCCGTCAACCACATAGTGAAACTTTAAAGCTTCAGACATTTTTAACCCTGTTTCCCACAAGGCCGTTGCTGTATAAAATACCGCATGACTCGTAAAGACGTTTTTTGGTTGCCAATAAAACGATACCGCTTTCTTGCGCCAAAGAAATCATTTCGGCAGTGGGATTTTTCGAGCGCACGAATACGACACATTTCATATCCATCATTTCAGCTGTTCTTATAACCTGTGAATTAACAAGCCCTGTAAGTAAAACTGCTTGGTCTTTAACATAAGCCAAAACATCGCTCATCATATCGCTACCGCAAGCAGAGTAAACAGAGGCCTCAAGCTCTTCTTCACAGCAAATAACTTCAGCATCGAGCAAATCTTTAATTGTATTGATTTTCATACAAATTATTCCCTCTTGGTTTATTTTTGGAAGCCGTATTTTTCAAGAATACCGTCAACATCATCAACAGTAAGACGGCCGTAAACCTCTTCATTAACCGTTAAAACAGGTGCCAAACCGCAAGCGCCTATACAACGGCAAGCGGTAAGAGAAAACTTACCGTCTTCGGTACATTCGTCAGAGCCGATACCGAGGCGTTCTGAAAGCTTGTTAAAGATATCACCCGAACCCTTAACATAGCAAGCTGTACCAAGACATACAGAAATGTTGTAATCGCCCTTAGGTGACAACGAGAACTGTGCATAGAATGTTGCAACGCCGTAAACCTTTTCAAGCGGAACATCCATACCGTCAGCTATCATTGATTGAACCTCTAAAGGAAGGTAGCCGTAAATGTTTTGAGCTTCCTGCATAACAGCCATTAAATAGCTTTTGTCGTGCTTGTGAGCGTCAATAACAGCTTTAAGCTGTGCTTCCTGTTCAGGCGTTCCCTTAAAAGGGAGTTTGCTGATTTTTTTAAGCATGAAACAAATCCTCCTATAAGATAATTGCGATATATACCACTATAATTGTGGCATTATATATACGATAAAATTATACCATATTTTTATATAAATGCAAAGGTTTTTTAATTATTTTTTTATACTTTTTAAACAAAATACGACTTTTCTTGAATTTTGCGAAAATTTATAGTATAATTTCATTGTAAAACTTGAAAGGAATGCGAAAATGAAGTCGATTATTAAAATCATTTCACTAATTTTAGCCATCATTTTGCTCTTGCCGCTTACCGCTTGCGATGATACAAATGATGCTTATATATATTTTCAGCTCGATGAAGTTCCTCGCACGCTTGACCCGCAAACCGCAAAGACAAATGTCGAGCTTATGCTAAGCCAAAATCTTTACGAAGGACTTATGCGTTTTGACAGTGACGGAAAGCTTGTTTGCGCTATTGCTCAAAGCTATGAAAAGCAAGGGCTCACCTATACTTTCAAACTTAATAAAAGGGCCGAATGGAAGAACGGTGAAAAAATTACTGCAAACGACTTTGTCTTTGCTTTCAATCGTGCTTTAAGTGCCGACACCGAAGCACCCTACGCTTCCCTGCTCTTTTCAATTAAAAACGCAAAAGAATTTTTGGCAGGCAAATCGACCGATTTGGGTGTTAAAGCTGTTGATGACCAAACCTTAAAAATCGAGCTTGAATACGATGATAAAAGCTTTTTAGAGATTTTAACCTATCCAATTTCAATGCCCTGTAACCGGCAGTTTTTCACCGAATGTAAGGGTAAATACGGGCTTGATACCGATTTTATTCTTTCAAACGGAAGTTATCGCCTTACAAAATGGGGCAAGGATATTTTCGGAATACGCCTTTATAGAAGCAAGTATTATAAAGGTGGTTTTACCGCAAAAAACGCGGCTGTTTTCGTGTCTTTTGATGAAAAACTTTCCGCTGCCGAGGTGCTTATAAACGGCGATGCCGACATTGCTTTTGTATCTTCAAGCGATGCTACAAACCTTAAAAATCAACAGTTCGAAACCTCTGAAATTCACAACACCGTTTGGTTCTTAACCCTTTCTAACAACCTGCCACAGCCCATTAGAAAGGCATTTGCAATTTTGTCAAGCGGTGAGGTTTTTGGTAATAATTTAGGTTATGGCAGCTCGGTTGCAAATTCAATTTTTCCACCCGATTTAAATGTCAAAACCGTAGCTACAGGCACTCTCCCCTACAACCTTGATGCCGCAAAGCAGCTATATTCTGAAGCAATTGTTAAAATGGAAAATAAAAAGCTTCCTGCCGACATCAAGCTTTATTATTATGATAACGGCTTTTCGAAAAATATGGTGACATCCATAGTTGGACATTGGCAAAATAATTTGGGTGCTTATATCAATATTGAATCAGTTTCTTCACCGGCACTTCTTACCGACCAACTGAAAAACCAAACCTATTATATGTCAGTTTTCCCAATAACCGCGCAAAACCCATCGGTTACCGAATATCTTTCAAGCTTTGGCATTGACTATACAAACGGTGATTTGAGCGCAGTTCAGCTTGATATTTTGTCACAAAACAGCATTGTGCCGCTTGCCTTTGAAAGCCAAATAATTGCTTTTGACAATTTGCTTGAAAATGTTAATTACAAACATGGTGGCGGCGCTCTGGATTTTTCTTTTGTTATAAAAAATAACGACTAAACTTTAAAAGGACCGATTATATTCGGTCCTTTCTACTTTTTAAAAATAATTATAAATTTATACAATCTGATATTGACAAAAACATTTTTTTAGGGTATAATCATTAGCGTTGCAAATTGAATTTATACTTTTATCGAGGTGTCGCCCAGTTGGTAGGGCGCTAGTTTTGGGTGAGGTTGCGAGCGCATCCTGTGGATGATACAGCGAGCATAACGAAGCGCAGCGGTCGACAAGTGAGATACGGCAGTATCGAGTCGTCGGGCACCGCAAGAGGGTTACCAAAACCTTAATTTCAACAATTTGATATTTTTATCGAGGTGTCGCCCAGTTGGTAGGGCGCTAGTTTTGGGAACTAGATGCCGCAGGTTCGAGTCCTGTCACCTCGACCATATCGAGTGTTCATAACCAACCTGAGAGT
>CAMFSU010000051.1 GCA_945983355.1 uncultured Clostridia bacterium
GTCCTTCAAAGCGTACATGTTATTATACATTTTTTGCCAAACGATAAGACTTATCACATTTTTTTCGCAAGAAATTACTTCGCCGTTTTGAGTTATTTCCCCAATTTTTTCTGCATCTGAAATTTCAATTTTTTTAAAGCTTAACATATATTTATTATTCCCTAAAAGTTTACAAAAGCGTGTCAAAAAGACACGCTTTTATAATTTTACTCAGTTGTTGTGGTTTGCTGTGATGTTTGGTTGGTGCTTTCGGTAGAGGTTGTGTTCTCTGTACCACTGCTTGTGCTCTCATTAGAGCCCGTGCCCGACGATGTGTTCGAGCTTGTATTTGAGCTTGTATTTGAGCTTGTATTCGAGCTTGTATTTGAGGTTGTGCTCGATGTATTAGAGGTGGTTTCCTCATCGCTTGGCATTACATCAACCTTTGGTGTTTCTAACAGTGCGCCCTCGTGTTTTTCACATTTTGCGGGCAGCTGATTCTTTTTATACCAACCAATATCAATTTTTTCACAGGCATCGGTTGCAAGCAAGCCCGTTTCGGTACAGTAATAACGCTTAACCGCATACTTACTTACCGCAAAATCCTTATCGGGCAAATTCTTATGAATTTCCGACATAACCTGTCGCCAAAGTCGTTTTGCAAGACCAAGGTTTGCGGCAGGCATTTTTTGCATTGTTTCATAACCAATCCAAGAAGATGCCACATAATAGGGTGAGCCGCCAACAAACCATTTGTCGTTTGAATCGTTAGAGGTACCGGTTTTACCGTAAATTCTAATTCGGCTAAAGGTGCCTGCCATATCGGTTGCCGTACCCTTTTTGCCGTAAACAACATTTTGAAGCATTTTGTTTACAATAGTTGCCGTATCAGAGCTGATTGCCATTGTGGGCTGGGTATTTTGCTCTAAAATAACCTCGCCCTTTTGGTTTGTAACCTTTGTATAGAAGGTGGGCTCGTAATAAAGACCGCCGTTACCGAATATAGCATAAGCCGCCGCAGACTCTAATGTGGTGATACCGCCATGTGTACCGCCAAGGCCAAGCGCCGAAAGGTTTTTATCCTCATCGGTTAAATTTTTAATATTTAATTTTTGTGTCAAGAAATTAAACGAGGTGCCAACACCCATTTGATTTACCAAAGCAACTGGGATTGTATTGGTTGAACGCTCAACCGCAAGCTTTGCGGTAATATTACCCGCAAAACCGCCATAAGAGTTATGTGGTGTCCACTTACCATAGGTGGTTTTGGTGTCGTTTAAAATTGTTGAATAATTGATTATATTGTTTTCAATAGCAGGGGCATAGCACGCCATCGGCTTCATAGTAGAACCGGGTTGGCGAATAGCATCAATAGCACAGTTAAAGCCGCGGTTTGTGGTTTTTTCACCTATACCGCCAACAAGTGCTTTTACCTGACCCTTATAGTTCATAATGGTCATAGCGCCCCAAAGCGGGTCACCCTTACTACTCTTTTTAGCGCTGTCAGCAATGTTTATATATGCCTTTTCAGCGATTGCCTGCATTTTGGTGTCAACTGTGGCATAAATATTGTAGCCGCCACTGTAGAAAAGGCGTTCAGCTGCTTCTTTATCATAGCCGTACTTTGCTGCCAAATCCTCAGAAACATCGGTAATTAAAGCATCAATAAAGTAAGAATTTATATCATTGTTTGCGGTTGCATCGGTATTAGCAACAACCTTTAATTCTTCATTTTTTGCCTTTTCATATTCTTCTTCGGTGATATAGCCCTGCTCTTTCATAAGGCGCAAAACGGTTGAACGGCGTTCCTTATTCGCTTCAGGGTTGGTATCGGGTGCGTATCTGCTCGGGCTTTTGGTAATTGCCGCAAGCGCCGCACATTCGGTAATGGTTAATTCATCAACGCTCTTGTCAAAATAATAGTTTGCCGCAACCTCAACACCGTATGTGCCGTGGCCCATTGCAATAGTGTTAAGATAGCATTCTAAAATTACGTCCTTGGTGTATTTAGATTCTAAATACTTGGCGCGCATTATTTCCCTTACCTTACGCATCTTGCTCTTTTCATCGTCACCTGTAAGGTTTTTAACAAGCTGTTGAGTAATGGTAGAGCCACCCTGACGGGATGAATAAATAGGAATGAATTCGTTTATAACCGCACCTGTGGTACGTTTCCAGTCGACACCATAGTGGGTGTTAAAGCGCATATCTTCAACCGCGATAAAGGCATTACAAAGCATTTGGGGAATACCTTTATATTCGGGGTCGTTTTCCTTTGCCAAGGTTTCATCATAATCAACCCAAAGACGATTAAACTCACCGTGAAGACGGGTATATTCCTCATAATTCCCCTTGCCGTCGTCAACATAAACGGTGGTGGTAAAATTAAGCATTAAATCGTTAAGGTCCTGCTCCATCGTGCCATCAACAGAGGTAAAGACATATATCAATATACCGCCCAGCGTAGAGCAAGCAACAATAACACCAACCAAAAAGCAAACCAAAACGGTTTTTAAAATTTTTTGTTTTTTGGTTAAGGTTTTTTTGGTTTTTTCGCTTTCCTCCTGCACATTTTTTGAAGAAAAAGCGTTAAGGTCAAATTCGGCCTTGTTTTCGTCAACTACGTCGTTTGAATTAGCGTAACTAAACAAATCCTTATCGTCCATAATTATCTCCAATCTTTAATAATCCCATATATAAATAGAGCACTATTTTCTAAATTATACCACACACTACCGATAAAATCAACTTTCAAGCTTATTTTTTACAATTCTGTCATATTTAATTCTGTTGAAAAAGCAAACAATTTGTGTTATTATCTATAAGGACGAATTTGCCCCACTATTTATGGAGGTTGCTTTTGTATGGAAATCGTTATGATTTTTAATGCCATAATCAGCGTTATGAATGCTATTACAAAATTCATTTCAAACCTGTTGTGGTATAAAAATATTTTCAAATATGTCGGCGTGTTTGCAACCAGAAAATTCAAACCCGCTAAAAATTATCACAAATACGCCGTTATTGTTGCCGCACGAAACGAAGAAAATGTTATCGGCAACCTTATTGAAAGCGTTAGAATGCAAAACTATCCCGAAGATATGTTGGATATTTTTGTCGTTGCCGACAACTGCACCGACAATACCGCAAAAATCGCGCGCGAGCTTGGCGCCGTTTGTTATGAACGCTTTGATAACGACCACCGCACCAAAGGTTTTGCGCTTCAATATCTGGTTGAGTGTATCCGCCGTGATTATGGTATCGACAGTTATGAGGGGTATATTCTTTTTGATGCGGACAACCTTTTAGCGCCCGATTATTTAGAAAGAATGAACGACGCCTTTGATGCGGGCGAAAAAATTGTCACTTCTTACCGCAACACCAAAAACTTTGGCGATAACTGGATTTCGGCATCCTACGGCGTGCATTGGCTTCGCACCGTTCGTAACGAGCACCGCCCCCGCTCCCTTTTTCATTTAGCAACCCGTATTCAAGGCACCGGCTTTTTATTCTCGCACGAGCTTATAGAAGATGGCTGGAACTGGGTTTCCCTTACTGAAGACCGCGCCTTTTGTGCCGATGCTGTTGCAAAGGGTTATAAAATATCCTATAACCACGATGCTATTTTCTATGACGAGCAACCCACAAGCATTAAAATTGCCATGCGCCAGCGTATCCGTTGGGCAAAGGGTCATTTGCAGGCGTTTGTCGAAATCGGTCCAAAGCTTTTGTGGCATATTTTCTTTACAGGCGGCGTTGCAAGTGTTCACGAAAGAGGCAAGGTAACACCTTTAAAAAGGTTGTTTAACAACATCCGCCTTCGCTTTATTTCACTTGATATGCTTTCGGTGGTTTACACCCGTTCGCTTTTTATCACCTTTAAACGACTTATTTGGTTGGCTTTAAGAATTGCAATTATCTGCATTACCGCAAAGGGCTTTAATATTGCTCCCATCTGGGCTGCCGTTTACAGCGTGATTTGGTGGAATATTGAGGGCTGCCTTAAAAATATGCTTGTTGCCCTTTATGTTTATATTATCGAGCAAAGGCGCATTGAAAAAATTCCGTTTTTTAAAACCCTTTGGTTTGCCTTTACCTTCCCTATTTTTGACCTTATAGGCAAGCTTTCACTCGTTATTGCCCTTTTCACAAAGGTTGAATGGAAGCCCATCCCCCACGATTCAAAGGTTAAAATTACAGATATTGTGAAAAGCAAAGAAAATTCAGATAAAAAACAAAAAATATCTTGACAAAACGCCTTTTTGGCTGTATAATCATTGGTGCATTCCAAAGACAGTAGGTGGCACTATGCCGTAAGTTTTATCGCCTACCGAGGTTAAGCACTTAAATACTTAAAGGTTATTTATGCTTGTCCATGTCTTTGGGCAAGCATATTTTTTTACACTAACGGAGGTGAAAGATGCATGCCCAACGCATCGGTTTTAGAACAAAAACAAAAGCAGGTAGCTGAACTTTCTGAAAAGTTATCAAAAGCTATCGTTGGTGTTGTTGTTGATTACAAGGGCATTACTGTTGCTGACGACACAAAGCTTCGTAAGGAACTTCGTGAAAACGGTGTTAATTACTTCGTTGTTAAAAACACCATCCTCGACCGCGCAATCGCAGGTACCGACCTCGAAGAAATGAGCTTTGCTCTCCAAGGTACAACAGCTATCGCTCTCGCTAATGAAGACTACACCGCAGCTGCAAGAATTCTTTCAAAGTTTGCTGAAACAAACCAAAACTTCAAGGTAAAAACCGGTTTCCTTGATGGCAAAGTTGTTGACACCGCAACTATTGACGCTCTTGCAAAGCTTCCCACAAAGGAAGTACTTCTCGCAACAGTTTGCAGTGCTTTCCAAGCACCTATCGCAGCATTTGCACGTGCTGTACAAGCTATCGTTGACAAAGAAAACGAAGCATAATTTTAAAAAATAAACTATAAAACATTTATTGGAGGAAAATAAAATGGCATCTGAAAAAATCACAGCTATGATTGAAGAGTTAAAAACTCTTACCGTATTAGAACTTTCTGAACTTGTAAAGGCAGTAGAAGAAGAATTTGGCGTATCTGCAGCAGCAGCTGTAGCAGTAGCAGCTCCCGCAGCAGGCGGCGCAGCAGCAGCTGAAGAAAAGACTGAATTCGACGTTATCCTTAAGGAAGCTGGCCCTGAAAAGATTAAGGTTATCAAGGTTGTTCGCGAAATCACCGGTCTTGGCCTTGCTGAAGCTAAGGCAATGGTTGACGGCGCTCCTAAGACCCTTAAGGAAGCTGTTTCTAAGGAAGAAGCTGAAGAACTCAAAGCCAAGCTTACCGAAGTTAACGCAGTTGTTGAAATCGCTTAATTTTAAGCTAATAAGACAAACCAAAAGAACCGTAGGTTTTCCCTACGGTTCTTTTTTATTATTAAAAGTTTCCCACTTTCATCTTGAAATCAGTGTTGCAATTTGATATTATAATAATATATTTTAGTTGGAGAAATGCTATGTCTGATTTGCTTAAAAAAGTTATAGATGCAGTGGTTGACTGCCGTGAAATTTTGCTTTCGCCCTTTTCGGTTGAAACAAAGGATAGTGTTTCAAACCTTGTTACCTCTGCTGATAAGGCGGTAGAGCAGCGACTTAAAACCGAGCTTTTAAAAATTTTGCCTGACGCCTGTTTTTTAGGTGAAGAAGGCAGCCGTACCGAAGAAAAAACCTTTCGTTTTGTGGTTGACCCCATCGACGGCACCGCAAACTTTGTAAGAAACCTTAATTGCAGTGCAATAAGCGTTGGCCTTTTAAAAGATGGTGTCGGCATTTTGGGTGTTGTTTATAACCCTTTTACTAACGAGCTTTACTATGCCGAAAAAGGCAATGGTGCATTTTTAAATGATAAACCCATTAAAGTATCAAAGCGTGATTTTTCTCACGGGCTTTATTACACCGCCCTTTGTATTTATAAAAAAGGCCTTGCTGAAAATTGTATCAATATTCTAAGAGAGGTTTATCAGCAATGTGACGATTTTCGCCGTGAAGGTGCCGCCGCACTTGAAATTTGCCGACTTGCCAGCGGCAAGGCAGAGCTTTATTTTGAAATTCGCATCTTCCCGTGGGACTGCTGTGCGGCTGAAATAATTTTGACCGAAGCAGGCGGCGTTTTCAAACATCTTTATACTGATAATTGCGATATTGCCGCCCCCTTCCCGATTATTGCGGCAAATAATGATGAAAATCTTAAAAAGCTTGAAAAAATTGTTAGAAAAGAAGTTCCAAAATTACCCGAAGATTATAATTAACCTTTAAAGGAAGTTTTAAAATGAGCGATAAAAATAAACTTTTTCCCTACATAGATGCACCAAAGAAAACTACTCCCCCACTTTTGAATAAGGATTTAGATTTGCAGGAAATACACGCCGAATGTATGCAGGAGCTTGCACTTCAACAAAGCAAACGCGACCAGTTAATTGCATTTTACCTAACCATAACAGGTCTTGTTTCGGCATATCTGTTTTCATCAGGCATAAACCCCGTCGTTAGAATTTTAATCTTCCTTGCATTATTCGTGCTTGGCTGCATTTGGTCTGCCATCACCATTAGATACAAGGTGTATAAAGAGGTTTATTGGATGAGCTGCAAAACAGTCAGCAGTCTTTTTTCGGTTGACCGTGAAAAAATCGACAAGCCCTATCTTCAATACATATTTTACACCGTTTTGAAAAAATGCTATAAAAGTGTGCCAAAGGATAAAAGCGGTAATAAGCCAAATTTAATCAAGTTCATCATAAAAAATCTTACCTCGGCCGAATATTTAATGTTTTTAACCATTGTACTTTTAACCACCATTGCAGGCGGTGCGGGACTGTTTTTTATATTGTGGGAATTAAAGCTCCCCGTTCTTGGTTATATTTTGGTGTCATTATTTTTTATTGCGTTTGTCACCTATCAAACCGTTGCATACAATAAAGCAGCACTTTCAGTTTTCAAGGTTTTAGAGGATAGCTTAAATTCATCCTTTAATAAAGTCTTTGAAAAAGCGTGGCTGCTACACTTCTTTGCATAATAAAGTATAAAACCTTTTTATTTGGAATCAAGAAAAATTATGCTCTTTTCTTGATGCAAATAGTGAGAGCTGTCATTGCAAGACAACTAATCATTACCTATTCGAATTTTTTATAAATCAAGGGTTTTATGCAATAAAAAATTGAATTTAATAAATTTTTTGAAAATTTTCACGATTAAAGTTAGTAACTACAAGGGCAATATTATACAATATTGCCCTTTACTTTTTCGTTTAAAAACAGTATAATATCTGCGGTTTTAAAGGAGATGTTATATTTTGAAGAGCTTTTATTTAACCCCTAAATTCTTTTCGGTTATGAAAAAATATTCCGCAAAGCAATTTGTAAACGATATTATTGCAGGTGTTATTGTTGCAATTATTGCATTGCCATTATCCATTGCATTGGCGCTTGCATCGGGTGTTGAGCCCGCTTGCGGTATTTACACTGCCATTGCCGCCGGCTTTTGCGTTTCGCTTTTTGGTGGCAGTCGCATACAAATTGCGGGCCCAACCGCCGCGTTTGCTTCGATAATTGCCGGCATTGTTGCCACACAGGGTATGGACGGACTTTTTATCGCTACCATTATTGCGGGTGTTATTCTTATTTTAATGGGCGTTCTCCGTTTGGGCTCACTTATAAGGTTTATACCCCACACCATAACCACAGGTTTTACATCGGGCATTGCCATTACCATTTTAATTGGCCAAATTAAAGATTTTCTTGGCATTACATATTCGGGCGGTGTAAAGCCCATTGAAACGATAGAAAAAATCGAAGCCAATATCGAATTTATCGGCACTTTTTCTTGGCAAGCACTTGTTGTTGGCGCTGTATGTCTTGCAATTTTGATAATTTATCCCAAATTTGAAAAACGCATTCCGCCCTCGCTTATTGCGGTTATTGTGGGTGCAGTTATGGTTGCCTTTATCCCCGGATTTGATAAAGGTGTGTATACCATTCGTGACCTTTATACAATTCCTACCGGTCTGCCAAAGGTTGATTTTGCTGGTATGAATTTTAGTGTTGAAAAAATCTTAACCGTTTTGCCCAACGCCTTCACCATCGCAATTCTTGCAGCTATTGAATCACTGCTTTCCTGCGTTGTGGCTGACGGTATGGTAAATTCCCGCCACAATTCGAATGCCGAGCTTGTCGGTCAGGGTATTGCCAATATTGCGTCGGTGCTGTTTGGCGGTATCCCCGCAACAGGCGCTATTGCAAGAACGGCTGCAAATGCCAAAAACGGCGGCCGAACCCCCGTTGCAGGTATGGTACATTCGGTTGTGCTTTTGCTTGTACTATTGTTCCTTATGCCCTATGCGGGACTTATCCCAATGCCGACCATTGCCGCAATACTGTTTATGGTTGCATATAATATGAGCGAATGGAAAAAATTTGTCGGCATTATTAAAACCGAAACCAGAAGCGACATACT
Source organism: uncultured Clostridia bacterium (assembly GCA_945983355.1). GTDB lineage: Bacteria > Bacillota > Clostridia > Oscillospirales > Acutalibacteraceae > UBA737. The sequence continues at coordinate 8,458 of CAMFSU010000051.1, forward strand.
TATTCTTGTTGTCACCTTTGTTTTAACCGTTATTTTCGACCTTATTGTTGCAATTGCTGTTGGCATGGTTCTTGCCGCTATAGTGTTTATTGTGCGAAAGTACACAAAAACCAACCGCATATAAAATCACACATTATATATGTAAAGCACCGCCCAATTTCAAACGGAATTGGGCGGTGTCGTATTATTTTAACCCTAAAACTTTTTTGAGCTTGTTTATGGCTTTTCTAACACTATAATTAAAGCTTACCCTAAAAACCAAGCCGGAAATTATATCAAAAATTAAAACCGCAAAAATTGGAAAAATCGGTTCCACAGAGCTTTCCAAAACAGCTCTTATAATAAAATAACATATAAGTCCGGAGTGTAAAAGTGCCATTATGCCAAACCCGATTTTATCATTGCGATGTAGCCCCACCTTAATATCCACCTGTGTTGTGTTGGATTTATCGCCAACAACTGCGTTAATTTGGGGATTTAAAACATTGTTGCCATAAAAGGAATGTCTGACCATTACAGAAAAACTATCTTCCGTAACATCACCCACAAATACATTGCTATTTTTCATTTCTAAATATATCGCCTTTTTTGAAAGCGCAGTGCAAAAGTGAAATTCTTTCATACACTCACCACCTTAATTGGATTATAACATAAACTCAAAAATTAAACAAGACATCATGTGCTTCGGGCGTTCGAATCCACCTTGACGGAGATTTTTATATTCGTCTGCGGAGCAGACACCGAACTTCTTCACTATTCACTATTACTTCTTACTTTCCAAAAATCCGAGTAAATAAGAGAAAAGTGAAGAGTGAAGAGGTAATAGTGAAAAAGTAAAAATCCCCGTTCTTGCGAACGAGGATTTTTGGTGGGAGCGGGTGGATTCGAACCACCGAAGTC
>CAMFSU010000052.1 GCA_945983355.1 uncultured Clostridia bacterium
GCTTTCAAATAATCACTCCCGTAAATATTTTGTGCAAGAAATTTTAAATTAATAAAAACAAAAATCACCATAGAAAAAATTTCTACGGTGATTTTTTAAAAATTTTATTTTGAAACACAATAAGGTGAATCACTAGAAACAAGCACGGTTTCAGGGCCTATAACCTCTATATCGCACCAAGGAATGATAATATCCTCGCTCTTGCCAAAAAGCCCAAAAACACGCGGTCTGCCATATATTATAAGTGAAATCAGCGTACCGCTTTTGGTGTCAAGCTCGATATCGGAAATATAACCCAAAACCTTACCGTTTTTGACACAAACAACCTGCTTGTTGCGAAGCTCTGCTATTCTGCAATTCATACATATACCCCTTTAAAAGTATATGCAAATTAAATTATAATCAGTCCTCAAAAATTACGCCGTTGTCGTCATCTTCTTCATCATCGCTGTCGGTTGTTTTTTCTTCTTCAGGGATGTCAAGACCTAAATTACGGCGCTTTTCAAGGTCAGCATCGGGATGCTCTTGGTAATAGGGGTCAATAATAAATTTTTTAATCGAAGGAAAGGTACAAAACTGAACTAAAAGAGCGTTAAAGCAAGGATAAACACCAACAAAAAGCACAATTTCAATAAGTAAAACAATATAATTGTTAAAAATTAATATTAATGCTACTGTAATTGCCAACAATAAGGCATTTGTTAAAAATACAATTAAATTTTTCCAAAGGTTAACAAATACAAACTTAAAGCTGTTTGAATAAATCTGTTTAATTTTGAAATCAAAGGTTATCATCAGTGTCCAAATATAATATTGCATTATTGTGAACACAAACAAAACAGCAAATGAAAAGCCAAGACCAATAATTTGCATAATTTCTTTGGTGCTGGTAAAATAAAACCACGCGTTTAAAATTGCAAGTGCATAAATAAAGGTGTTGATTATGCCAACAATAACCGCTTGCTTTGCGTTTTTCTTAATGGTTTCAAAAAAATCGGGCAACCCGAAGGAATGCTTGTCCCTTGCGGTATTTCGTGTAACATTAGTTATACCTGCATTTGCAAGACCGTTTGTAAAAACAGGCAAACAAAAAAGGCAATAAACTAAATTTATGGGAATAAATTTCCAAAAATTTCTGAAAAAGGTTTCAAAAAAGACAATAAAGACGTGCTTTTTGGGCCCATCCTTATAAATTCCGGGGCCCTCCTTTTCATAATTTATAAAACCAAACAAACCTGCCATTTATCTTTTCTCCTTTTTGTTTGAATTCTTGTATATAAGTTTTTCCATAATAACAATGTCTTTAAAGCCGATAAAATACGATATTGAGCTAACAATTGGGAAAATTAAAAGCACACTGTAATAGGTTAAAATTTGCCAAATACCTATATCTGAAAACACCCTTGCACTTTTATTTACTGCTGTTAAAATTTCAAAGGCATAGCCATTTAAAAGTGCATAAAGTGATGTCGAAACATTGGCACAAATGCTGTTTTTAGTAACAATTGCAAAGGTTAATGCCAAAAGCATTGGTAAGATAGCTAAAATACCACAGTAAAGTCCTTTTGCTTTATCTACTTTTGAGCCGTGAAGTCTTTCAGATTCTTTGTCACGGTTTCCGGTTTTCCACATTGTGTTATAAACAAATAATGTAGTAACTACAAGGCAAATCACCTGTGAAATAATGCTTAGAGCAATATTTGCAGTGGGGTTAATCTCGGAATAAATTGAAACGCCTGAAAGCTTGTAACCCTTTTCTTCATATTCCTTATACTTTTCATCGTCGCCGTCTTCAAAATAATATGTATATAAATGCTTCATATCAGGGTCTTCTTCTGTTGCACCGTACATATCATAGCCGATATTTTCCGAAAAAATGCCAACCTTTATAAAATTAAGCGATGTAACAATAAAAAAGCACATTATACCCGAAAGAAATGTTATTAAAAAAAGCTTTAATGACTTTAAAATTATGTCTTTCATAATATCCCCCATAACTAAAATATAAAGATATTATATTATAAAATAAAAATAAATGCAAGAAGTAAATCGCCTTCTTGCATTTTTAACATTTTATTCATAAAACAAAGGGCAAAACACAACACAACACGGCAATCAAAACTGCCGATGAAGCAATTATTAAAGTAATAACCTTTTTGCGCATTATCCTTTTTCTAAGCGGTGTTTTTGAAAATTCATTATTATAATTAAAAGAAAATTCTGCCGCTGCCCTTTTTAAATGTTTCGCGTTTAAATTGCCGTATTCAGGTGTTACATAAAACACAATTTTTTCGAAAAACTTGCTGCCTGTATTATTAACCTCGATAATTGTTTTGCTTGTGCCCTTAACCATAAAAAATCTCCTTAAACAGTCGTTATGGTTAGTTTTGGCAAAGTTTAACATTTTATGCGGGGTTTACATAAAAATGTGGATAAGTCGGTGGAAAAGTGGGAAAACCCTTTATTTTAAAGGGACAAGTTATCCACATTCGACAAAATTTACGGCATTATGTAAAGTTATTAATCACTAAATTTTCTGCCAACCAAAAATGCAATTGTACGCTCAACAGAGTCACGACTTGTGCCCCAATCCTTGTTTTCGGTGTTAGAACGGTAATCATACATCGAACAATATTTCTTTACATCATCGTGTAACGCTTTTGTGTAATTTCCTGTAATTGTTGTTAAATTGTTTTCGAATTCACTGCCATATTTTTTAAGCATTTTGCGGTGCGGCGAATTCATTAGCATTTCATAATGCTTAAGGCAAAACATTGGCTGTGAGTTAAACATATCGCGAAAATCACGGTCGGTTTCATAACTGCGGAAAACCGTTTCAATCATTCGTGAAAAGCCCCAGTCAATTTTTTCGCAAACAAAGCATGATTCATTAAGCTTTTTTGCTTTTTGCCCTTTCGCACTGTTAGAATTAAAAAGCTTCTTTTCAAAAATTTTGCGGTTAACCTCGTCAATGTGTGATTCTAAAATAAGGGCAAGCTGCAACCTGCCGCGTGTGTTAAGCATTTGGTCAAAGTGTCTTTCGCAAAAGCCCAAGCGGTTTGTTTCAATTCTAATATCGGGCTCCATCATAGCGGCACCCATTATGTATTCAACAATGCGTTTTTCGACAACCTCACGCATACGGCAAATTGGGCAACCGTCGTTTACCTCAAATATTTCACTAATCGGTATGGTACAAATATCCTGTCGCATAATACATCTCTTTTCATAAGTTTATATTGATATTTTACCACAAAATTTGTATAATGCAAATACGGAGTGATAAAATGTATAAAATTATTTTCGAAAACAACAATATTTACATAAAAGGCATTGAAGAATTCGACCTTCCCCACACCCTTGACTGCGGTCAGGCATTCCGTTGGAAGTGTAACGAAAACGGTCTTTGGTCGGGTGTTGCGGGTGATAAATTCTTATCTCTTGAAAAAACTAATGATGGCACAGTTGTGCTTTATAACACAACAATTGATGATTTCGAAAACTTTTGGAAGGATTATTTCGATTTAGAGCGTGATTATCAAAAAATTCGCCAAATTTTAAGCCAAAATGAAACGCTAAAAGCCGCGGCCGATTATTCTTACGGTATTCGCATTTTAAATCAAGAACCGTTTGAAACCTTGTGTTCTTTTATAATTTCACAAAATAACAACATAAGCCGTATCAAAGGCATTATTGAACGGCTTTGCGAAAACTTTGGTGAGCATAAAAACGGTTATTACACCTTCCCTACCGCCGAAAAAATAGCATCACTTACAGTAGAAGATTTAGCGCCCTTACGCAGCGGTTTTCGTGCAAAATACTTAATTGATGCCGCTAAAAAGGTTGCAAGCGGCGAGGTTGATTTATATCATTTAAGATATTTTACACTTGATGCTGCACGAGATGAGCTTATGAAAATTAAAGGTGTTGGGCCAAAGGTTGCCGACTGTGCCCTGCTGTTTTCCCACCATCACGACCGTGCATTTCCAAAAGATGTTTGGATAAAACGCGCACTCGACACCCTTTTCGGTGGCGAATTGCCTGAAATTGCACAGGATTATGCGGGAATTGCACAACAATATATCTTTTTTTATGCGCGTGATACAAAATTATTGACAAATTAAATTTTTGCTTTATAATATAAACATATCGCAGAGTAAACATTCGAGCGTTAAGTGTTTGTCGGACGGGGAGTTGCCGACAAAACGAAGATTTTTCGCGGTTCGTTTGTTGCATCCCGCTGCCGTTTAATTAAAGCGCTATGCCTTCTATTATTCGGACTACGGGTAATAGGAGGTTTTTTTATGAAAAAAGAAAAGTTGTTTAAAATTATTTTAACAGCGGTTTTGGTAGCATTAAACGTTATTTTAGAACGCTTTGTTCCCGCCTATCAGTTATGGTATATCAATTTAAATTTTGGCTTCGTCACGGTCGCTTTTGCGGCTTGTTATCTCGGCCCACAATATGCTGTTTTAGTTGGCGGTTTGGGTGATTTAATTGGAGCGTTAATTAGGCCTTTTGGACCATATTTTGTTGGCTATACAATTACAAATATGCTTGTGGGTCTTTGCTTTGGTTTGCTTTTATATAAAAAGGTGACTGTGCTTAAAATCTCACTTGCGGTATTGATAAATACCATAACTTGTTCGTTATTATTAAACACATTATTTATATATATTTTCTCTACAAAAGGTTATTGGGCAATTTTATTAGGCCGAGCACCAAGTATTATAGTTACCGCTGTTATTCAAATAATAATTATAAGCATTTTATTTACCGAAAAAAGTAAAATAAATCACTTAATAAAAAAAGCATTTCCCAAATTTTAATGGGAAATGCTTTAAATTTTTAGTTTTTAATTAAAGCCGATAAAAGCTTTTTATTCTTTGCAAAGAAAGGCACAAACATAACATAAGAATTTAAGAAATGTTTATTATCATTAAGCATTTCCTTAATTTTACTGTCAACTGTGCTGTTTTTGTAAGCGGCAGCAGCCAAAAGTGTAACGATTGTGTTAATTGTGTCGGCATCGCCGTTGGTATAAAAATCAACCACAACATTATAAAACTTTTTAATTTGCTTTGCTGTGCCCTCTTCAAACAAACGAACCAAACGAGGAATTAAATGCTCGCCAAAGAAGTTAAGGTATAAAAAATTGCCGTAATGTGCAATGTGTGCCTTATATTCATCCTTAAGTGCGGGAAAAACATCAAGCATCTTCTTTGTAAAGGCGGTAATACCATAATCATCACCCTTTAGGGCGGTGGGTAAATCAACAATGCTATTTGTTCTTGTTTTTTGAACAGCAACACCAAATTCTTTTCTTAAAGATTCGGCAAAGTCCATACCAACACATTCGGCATCCTTTTTGGTTTGTGTGTCATCAAAAAGCCAAGCGTTAATTTCCTTATATTCACCTACTGCGCCCTCGGTAATATCAGCAACTGAAAGTGTGTACATTTGTCTTGCTTCAGAATACTCAATTTTTACGGATTTTTGGTCGTTTGATAAAACATTATCCTCAACCTTCAAGCCGATTTCGTTAATGGCCTCATCCATTTCTTTAATTACTGAATCGAAAAATTTGTTTTCCAACTGAAATTCACATCCAAAAAATAATATTTCTCTTATTATACAACATAAATTCCCGTTTGTCACCAAAAATTTATTGTAAATGCAAAAATGATAATGTATAATGACTTTTAGAGGTGTTTTAATGAACTTAGCTGATATAAAAACTGTTGAGGCGATTTTACGCCCTGCGGGTTTTGATTTTAAAAAATCGCTTGGCCAAAACTTTTTAATAAATGATGCGGTATGTCCCGAAATGGCAAGCGCCGCGTGTGATAGTGACACAGGTGTTTTAGAAATAGGTCCGGGTATTGGCGTTTTAACAGTCGAACTTTCAAAGGTTGCAAAGCGTGTTGTCGCTATCGAACTTGACGACCGACTTCGCAAAATTTTGCCCCAAACCCTTGCTGAATGTGAGAATGTTGAGGTTATTTTCGGTGATGCAATGCAGCTTGATTTAAACGCAATTATTAAAGAAAAATTTTCCGAATGTAAAAGGGTGTGCGTTTGTGCCAATCTTCCCTATTACATTACCTCACCAATTATTATGATGCTTTTAGAAAGCAAATTACCTATCGACAATATAACTGTAATGGTGCAAAAGGAAGCGGCTGAACGCCTTTGTGCAGAGGTTGGCTCGCGCGAGTCGGGTGCTATTACGGTTGCTGTAAATTATTATGCCGAGCCGGAAATTCTTTTTGAGGTTGACCGCAACAGCTTTATGCCCGCCCCAAAGGTTGATTCGGCGGTTATTAAACTAAATGTGCGTAAATCACCTGCTGTTAAGGTTAATGATGAAAAGCGTTTCTTTTCGCTTGTAAAGGCCGCCTTTGCTCAGCGAAGAAAAACTTTTGTTAACACCGTTTCTAACACAACAGGACTTTCCAAGGATAAAATTAAAGAGGTACTCGAATACCTTAACATTTCTCCTACTGTTAGAAGCGAACAGCTTACAATGCAAGAGCTTACCGAAATTTCAAATAATTTATTTTAAAGTAAAACCGCCTGAAATTTAGGCGGTTTTTTGTTAGCTATTTGTCAGAAATAAATGAGCTTTTAAAAGTAATTCTTTATTATTTTCGTGTGTAAATTTATTGTTTGCCTCATCAAATGATAAAAGCTGTGCAGAAGAAAGTTCTTCTTTTTGAAAAACAATTTCTTGATTTTTAAACTCACCAAGGAAATAAACCACCTGCTTTTGAACATCAATGGATGGAATATAATATTCAACAGTTTCTCTAAACCCGTCAATTAAATTAGGTTTTAAGCAAACCTCTTCAAAAACCTCGCGCAAGGCGGTTTGTTTTTCGGTTTCGCTGTTTTCAACATGACCTTTTGGGAAACCGTAAAAACCGTTTATTGATTCAATAACAACATATTTAATTTCGCCATTTTTGCGTGTAAAAACAATCACACCGCAAGATTTTTCGTGTTTCATATCATAATTCCTTAAAAAGTAATTG
>CAMFSU010000053.1 GCA_945983355.1 uncultured Clostridia bacterium
TAAGACTCCACTTTTTTATTCATTTTAATCATCTTTTTTTAATATATTTAAAAAGAGGTGTTTAAAATGAAAGCAATAGTAAAACCAATGGAATATGATTTTTTTGCAAGGCAAAAGCTAATAGATGAAATATGCAAGGAATACCCGTTTATAAAGCGAATGGTCATTGGCAAAAGCTGTATGGGTAAGGAAATTACGGCATTAAAAATCGGCTCGGCAGAGCAGTATAGCTTAATAACTGCGGCATATCACGGAATGGAACGCATAACCTCGACAATCCTTTTAATGTTTTTAGAGGATTTGGCTTTTTCAATTAAAAACGACCTTTCAATAGAGGGTGTAAATGCAATTAGGGGTTTAAGCGGTAGAGGCGCTATTTTTGTGCCCTGTGTCAACCCTGATGGTTGTGATATTTCTCTACTTGGCAAGGTGGCTTGCGGTGGGGATGCTGAGCGTATTGCACGGCTTTGCAAAAATGATTTTACAAGGTGGAACGCAAACTTTCGCGGTGTTGATATAAACCACAACTTTGATGCTGATTGGTGTAACCTGCGTGAAAAAGAGCGAAATTTGGGTATTTATGGCCCTGCACCAACCCGTTATGGCGGGCCAAAGCCCGAAAGCGAGCCCGAAACAAAAGCAATAGTTAACCTTTGTAAAAAGGTGCAAATTCGACACGCAGTAGCATTACATACACAGGGCGAAGTGATTTATTGGAAGTTTGGTGATAATACACCACAGAAAGCAAAGCGTATCGCCGAAATACTTGCAACTGCATCGGGTTATGCGCTTGATGTACCAATTTCTATTGCAGACGGTGGCGGATTTAAGGACTGGTTTATTGAAAGGTTTAACCGCCCCGCATTCACCTTTGAAATGGGATTGGGTAAAAACCCATTACCCGCCGAAAGTGCTGAAGAAATCTATCTTAAAGCACGCGAAATGCTTACCTTGTCAACAATAATTTAAGCAAAAAAGCGTATCAAACATTAGGTTTGATACGCTTTTAAAATTAGATAGACAAATCTTCAACAACAAGGTTTCGTGGCATTGTTTCGGCGTCACGCACCTTGAAGAATTTTTCTGCAACCTGTGGGAAGAGAGCATAGCTTAACACATCTTCGGTAGTGCCATTGCCAAGACCTTTTGCTTCAAGCTCGGCCTTGTATTTTTCGAGCTCGGGCTCAATTAGGTCGGCAGGGCGGCAGGTGATAACCTCATCCTCGCCAATGCACTTTTTACGAACATCCTCGTTAACCTCTGCCGGTAAACGGCCATACTCACCTTTTAAAAGACCTTTTGATTCTTTAGGAACCATCTTGTATCTTTCATCGGCAATTACATTCATAACTGCTTGTGTGCCAACAATTTGGCTTGTTGGGGTAACAAGTGGGGGATAACCAAAGTCCTTACGAACGCGCGGAACTTCGGCAAGCACATCGTAATATTTATCTTCCTTACCGGCTTGCTTAAGCTGTGAAAGCATATTAGAAAGCATACCGCCGGGTACTTGATAAATAAGGGTTTTGGTGTCAACATTTAAAACCTTGGGGTCTAAAATGCCGTTGGCCTTCATTTTATCTGCAACACCGCGGAAGTGTGCGGCAACATCGCTTAATTTATTAAGGTCAAGCCCTGTGTCACGTGCGGTACCCTTAAGGGTTGCAACCAATGCTTCAGTAGCGGGCTGTGCAGTGCCGTTTGCCATAGGCGAGAGTGCGGTGTCAACAATATCAACGCCTGCTTGAGCAGCCATTAAATAGGTCATATCACCGGTACCTGTTGTGTTGTGGGTGTGAAGGTGAATTGGCACATTAACATTTTCTTTAAGCTTTTTAACAAGTGAATAAGCATCAAATGGTAAAAGTAGGTTAGCCATATCCTTAATGCAAATAACATCAGCGCCCATTTGCTCAAGCTCTTTAGCAAGCTTTACAAAATATTCCTCGTTGTGAACGGGGCTTTCGGTATAGCTTAAAGCTGGCTCACAAATACCGCCGTATTTTTTACAACTTTTAATTGCTTGTTCAAGGTTGCGGGTGTCGTTAAGCGCGTCAAAAATACGGATGACTTCGATACCGTTTTCGATTGATTTACCAACAAAAGAATCAACAACATCATCGGCATAATGCTTGTAGCCAAGGATGTTTTGACCACGGAAAAGCATTTGAAGCTTGGTGTTGGGCATATATTTTTTAAGTGTGCGAAGGCGTTCCCACGGGTCTTCGTTTAAAAAGCGCATACATACATCAAATGTAGCGCCGCCCCAACATTCAAGTGACCAATAGCCAATTTCATCAAGGCGTTCCAAAGCGGGAATCATATCTTCAATTTTCATTCTGGTGGCGGCCTGAGACTGGTGCGCGTCACGCAAAATGGTATCGGTAATAAATAGTTTTTTGTTCATTTAAATTCTCCTTTAACCGAATATAGCTATGAGTGCGCCGGCAGCAATTGCCGAGCCGATAACACCTGCAACATTCGGGCCCATAGCATGCATAAGCAAGAAGTTCGAGGGGTTTGCCTTTTGGCCAACCATTTGTGAAACACGGGCAGCCATAGGAACGGCTGAAACACCTGCCGAGCCGATAAGCGGGTTGATTTTGTTCTTTGTGAAAAGATTCATAAACTTAGCGAAAAGTAAACCGCAAGCGGTAGCAACGCCAAAAGCAACAACACCTAAAACAATAATTTCAACGGTGGGAAGGCGAAGCATATTTATTTCAGTGCCGCCAATAGTTACTAATTGCCTTTCGGTATTAAGGAAAGTGCCGGCAGTAGCAGTTGCGCCAACCGAAATACCAAGGAAGATGGTAACAATGTTCATAAGCTCGTTTTGAGCGGTTTTGCAAAGGCGCTCAGCAACGCCGCACTCTTTCCAAAGGTTACCAAGCATTAAGCAACCAACAAGGGGAGTAGCAGAGGGAACAAGCAATGCAACGAAAATTGTAATGATAATTGGGAACAAAATCTTTTCGGTTTTTGAAACTTGGCGAAGGGGCTTCATAACAATTTCGCGTTCCTTCTTAGTGGTGAGAAGCTTCATAATAGGGGGCTGTATTACAGGTACAAGTGCCATGTAGCTGTAAGCAGCAACAGCGATTGGTCCTAAAATATGGGGCGCCAATTTTGAAGCCACGAAAATAGCGGTTGGGCCGTCAGCACCGCCGATAATACCAACCGAAGCAGATTCTAAACCGTTAAAGCCCAAATATTTTGCACCGGCAAAGGTGGCAAAAATACCAACCTGTGCAGCAGCACCCAAAAGAAGTGATTTGGGGTTTGAAATAAGGGGGCCAAAGTCGGTCATAGCGCCAATGCCGATAAAGATAAGGCAGGGATAAATACAGGTCTTAACACCAATGTAAAGGAAGTCTAAAAGGCCGCCGTTTGCAAGGATGTAACCGTAATCGTGATAATATTTACTGCCTTCGGTCATAAATTCAGACCAAAGTGCTTCGTTATAAAGACCTGCACCCGGAAGATTTGTAAGAAGCATACCAAAAGCAATACCAATTAATAGTAATGGTTCAAACTGCTTTTTGATTGCAAGGTATAAAAGCACAAGCGAAATAGTAATCATTACGGCGTACTTCCAGCCCTCAGTCAAAAAGCCGGCACCAAGCAAATAAAAACCTGTTTGCCTTAAAAATTCTAAAATTGCGTCTGTCATTTTTATTTCTCCTTAAAGGATATTTAAGCGATTACGCAAAGAGCAGCGCCGGTTTCAACCGATTGGCCGGCATTTACATTGATAGAAGCGATTGTGCCGTCGCAGGGTGACATAATTTCGTTTTCCATTTTCATAGCTTCCAAAATCATTAAAACATCACCTTTTTTAACAACAGCGCCATTTTGCACATTTACTGAAAGAATTGTGCCGGGCATTGGGCTGTTTACAGTTTCGCCGCCGTTAGCAACGGGTGCAGGGGCTGCCACGGGTGCGGGAGCAGCGGCAGGAGCAGGTGCTGCAGCAGGGGCAGTAGCTGCTTTAACATCGGCAGCGTCAACAACTTCTAAAGTAATTTCGTAAGCAGTACCATTTACGGTAACATTATATTTTTTCATAATTTTTACACCTTTTTTCTTAAAATTATAATTTTTTAAATGACAAAATTCTTAATGCGGAAACATCGGTTCCAAGTTCTTCAGCAATAACAGCAGAAACAGCGGCGATAATTTCCTGACGGTTTTCAATAACCTGTGGTTTAGCGTTTGCAATAGGTGTTGCAGTGCTTTTTACAGTGTCATCGGTAGGTTTCTTTGTGCCGCAGAAAAGGCCAACAATTTTGCACATAATTACAATGCAAATAAGACCCGCAAAAACTGCGCCAACACCAATCAGAACGGTATAGGGAATTTCAAACCCGCTACCTACAAAATTGGCTTTTGCAACAAAAGATTCAAGCATTTTTTAAGGCACCTCCCTTAAGCCAAAAAATAGTTTTTAAAATAAATAAAAATTTTCCACCTATTTACAAATATTATACAACAAAAATCAAGTATTTACAATAGTTATTTTGTTGTTTTGACATTAAAATCACGTAAAATTTAGTAACAAAAATCAAAAAATTTAATATACTGTTAACGGACAAGCGAATAATGTCTTAAAGGAGATTGAAAATGGATAGAAAAATGTTTGATATAAGCGAATTTTATAACCGAACTGCACCACAAAGACAAATGTCTGACGGTTTAGTTGAAAATTGCTTTAACACCGATGTTTGTGTTGACTCACCCAAAAGTGATGTCAGCGATGTTTTAACAATGGCTTTTGTTAATATGCAACCGCTTGATTATGTTTATAACGAAGCAGAAGCATTTTCAAACGGCTCGCTTTTCCCCAATATAACCAAACCTTTTTATGGGGGTAAAATTAAATGAGAACAAAAAGCGAATTAAAAAAGAGAATACACGCACTTGACTTTGCAATACACGAGCTTGTCTTGTTTTTAGATACCCACCCCACCAACCGCAAGGCAATGGCACTTTTAACCGAATACCGCAATAAACGCACCGAATGTATTAAAGAATATGAACAGCAATTCGGCAAGTATTTTGTTATGGCCGAAGATGCTCCTACCGATGGCTGTTGGGAATGGCTTAAAGGCAAATGGCCTTGGGAATATAAGGAGGATTAAGCAGTATGTGGAAATATGAAAAGAAATTACAGTACCCTGTAAATATTAAAAATAAAAACCCTAAATATGCTCAAATAATAATTTCGCAATATGGTGGACCTGATGGTGAGCTTGGCGCTTCAATGCGTTATTTAAGCCAAAGATATGGTCAACCGTTTGATGAGGTTAAAGGAATTTTAACCGATGTGGGTACCGAAGAGCTTGCCCATTTAGAGATGGTTTCGGCAATGGTGCATCAGTTGACCCGTGACCTAACACCCGAAGAAATTGTTAAAAGCGGATTTGACAAATATTTTGTAGACCACACTGCTGGGGTTTATCCGCAAGCCGCCGCAGGCCTTCCTTGGCGGGCTGAATATATTCAGTCAAAGGGCGATGTGCTTGCCGACTTACACGAAGACTTGGCAGCAGAACAAAAGGCAAGGGTAACCTATGACAACCTTATCCGCCTTATTGACGACCCCGATATTTTAGAGCCGCTTAAATTCCTTCGTCAGCGTGAAATTACCCACTATCAACGATTTGGTGAAGCACAACAATCCATGTGGAATGACAACGGCGGAGCAGCTGACAAAACCGCTTGAAATAAGGCTTTTTTAGTACATAAAAGGAGGATTATAAATGAAGCTGTTTAAGTGTATTGTCATGCTGATTTTAATATTAATTACTGTTCGGACAGGCTATCTTGCACTTTTATATAAGGTCTCAACATCAACAGGTGCTTTTCTAATATGTTTAGGTATCACCTTGTTTGTTGCAAGTGATGGCGGACTTAAAAGAAAATCAAATTGAACAAGCTTATTAACATTTAAGACCACAGACAAAGCTCGTCTGTGGTCTTAGCTTAATTATATTCAAATTCAAAGCTCGCCTTATCTGTGGTGAATTCACATAATACTCTGTCTTTGTGTGAAAAACGATAATATGCCTCGCAAGATGCGCTTTCGTGTATAGTTCTGCACATATCACCATTTGTGGGAGCTGCCAGTGGATGTGCGTTCTTTTTAATCAATTTTGCAGTTAACTCGAAGTTTCCTTGCTTTACCGTAACAATGTTTTTGTCAACTTGTTTTATTCTGGCGCCAAGATATGTGGCAATTCTATATTCCATTCCATCAATCAGAACAACACCGATAATACCCGTAAAACGAAATCCTAAAAAGGGTATGTCCGCTACCGATAACATCAGTGAGTTATTATCAAACCAACATTGTGTCCAAATATACTTTTTGGGGAAAGAACGACCACGGTCACCCTCAATATATCCTATGCCATTTTCAAAATTATAAAGTTGATCGTTTACCTTAATTTCACCGCCTATTTTATGACACATGCTGTATACGCTATGTCTGCATTGCATAAACGGCACATACTTAAATGGTCCCATAATATCATAACGAATAGGTGTTAGTTCTTCGAAACAAAGTTTGCCCTCAAGCGTTAATCCATTATCTTTAAAATCCAGAATTATTCCTTTATGAAAGAATACGCAATTACCTATTTTTACATATAAAGGTTTTTCGGTATATTCTAATTTATCAAAGGGTATGTTTGACGCCTTGTCATCGGTTATTATTTGCAGAGAAGCAGATTTTTTGTTATTGCTATAATGATATGCAGGTATAAAGGCGATTGTTTTGTCTTTGGTACTGCATTTAAAGTACCAACCTTTAAAAAATCCTATATTAACCAACCTTGCTTTCGTGATTTAATACTTATATAGTTTCCTGATATTGGTAATATATACAGCAACAAAGAATTCTCCAACTGATAAATTAACCTACATAATTTCAAATAATTGTTGATTTGTAGGTTAAAATATGATATACTATTAGTAGTCAGGAGGTAGTATTATGACTGATATTATTTTTGAGTATAAAGAATTACTTGCAACAAAGCTTGAAATTGAGCAAAAGCTTAGTATTTTGCCCAAAGGATATATTTCTAAAAAGAAGATTGGCGGTAAGCAGTATTTATACTTGCAAACCCGTAACGGTGATACTGTTGAGAGCAAATACATCAAGGCGGAAGATGCAGATGAAATAGCAAGTCAGCTTTCTTTAAGAAAAGAATACGAGGCAGAACTGCCTGAAGTCATTTTGAGACTTGCAGATATTGAAACCGCCGCCGAACTATTAGATAAGGCATTGCTACGCAAATTAAAAATGTTAAAACTCACAAGCGGTATGGATAGTATTTCCGCTGACGAAAAAGAAAAGCGAATTTCCTTTTCTGATGCTATGACCTCAATTGAGGGTGTTCCCGTAAGTGATAAGGTTAAAACCGACCTTGCCAATTGGAAGAAAGGTAATATTACATTCTTGTCTGTGTTCGAACAAACACTTAAAAGATACGGCTTTGTAACGGAGGTATAACAAATGCGTGACCCTTATTTATATGATGATGTTGACGTCCTTAAAAATTTAGCAGATATAAAAGATTCAGAATTGCTACGTACGGCAGAAGCCGATATTACCGGTCTTGCTATGGCGGCGATTTATGATTATAAATATGATAAGTTTAACACCGAAACCTTGCAGGATATTCACCGCAATATCTTTGGGCAAATATTTGATTGGGCGGGAGAATTCCGTACAATTCAAATGGTGAAATACGAAGACGTTCTTGGCGGTGATACCGTTCGTTATGCTTATCCTAAAGAGATCAAAAAGCAACTGAACGAAACAATGAAAGAAATCGCCAAGCTCAAAAGAACCGGCGATAATGATAAGGATATTGTTTTCAAGCTTGTTCGCATAATCGCAAGTATTTGGCAAACACACCCCTTCCGTGAAGGTAATACAAGAACGGTTATAGTGTTTGCTGTACTTCTTGCAAAATCATTGGGCTTCGAGGTTGAACACGAACTTTTCAAAACCAACTCTGCCTACGTGCGTAACGCTCTTGTTTGGGCATCACAAGGTATTTATTCAAAATACGAATATCTTGAACGCATCTTCTTCGACGCAATCCTCGGCGAAGATAACGAAACCGACACACCTACCAAAACCAAAGCAAGTAAATACGACACCATCGGTGAATACAAAGTTAAAGACTACAAAGAACGCCCGCATGAGTATATGGGTGAGTGAAATAGTTAATTATATTATTAGTAAAATTCTCCATATAAAATGAAGCATCAGAAACTTTTGGTAAGTAGCAACGTCAGACACACGCAAATGCAATTTGTTGCATAAATAAAAAAATCAAATAGCCATAAAAACGGCATAAATCATAACTACCGGTAAACCGGTGGTATGCTCCACCCCTAAAGGGGTGATTACTGGCTTAGCCCCTAAAAGGAGCACTGAAAGTTTAGCAACGCATTACTATTTCGGGCAGCCGCTCACGCGCGGCTGTCTTTTTCGTTATACAATAAGGCACTCAGGCGGACTTTTAACGGTCTTCCTGAGTGCTTTTTCAACATTGAAAATTAGACAACACAATAAGTTGACTATTATTGAGTTTTAAGGTGCTTTTTAAACGATATTCGATACTAGAAAATGCCCCATAATATAGTTTCACATACTACTGTATGAGGTGTTTTTTGTTATTTGTTTTAATTAAGTTTTATGGATTGTTGTTATTATTACTTTTCCTAAATTCCTTTGGTGTAACCCCGTATTTTCTTTTAAATAATCGGTCAAAGTAATATTGATTTTGAAACCCGATCTTATTTGAAATTTCGCCTATTGTATAGTTAGAGGATATCAAATATTCACAAGCAGCAGTAAGCCTTAAATCATTTATATAATCTACAGTTCCTTTTCCTAAAAAATTACGGAATAGCTTCGTGATATATGATGTTGAAAAACCAAAGGTTTCGGCAATTGAAGAAAGAGTTATGGCCTCGTTATAGTGTTTATTTATATAATGCAGTATTTTTTGAAGAGTGTTATTTGATGTCTGCTGTGTTGCCAGCTCGGTTGAAATAAGTATTAAAAGTTCTCGGATTATATTATCAAGAAGAAGTTTTTCATAGTTATTTCGCCAAATATTAAGCTTTGTGGCGCGCTCAAACACATTACGCAAAGGATAATATGATTTGAAGTTATTGTGTTTAATGTGAATAGGTAAGTTTATGATTGAGCTATATGTTTTTCCATAGTAATTATATGCATAGCCGTTATCAGTAACTGTCTGAAATCTAAGTAGAGATTGGTCGATATTAGATGGTGGTGTGTCCTCAAGAGTGGTGGCAGAAAAATGCACAAAATAGTACGAGCAGCCGTCAGATTCTCTGGGCTGGTAAATTGTTTTAGCCGGTATAAGAACCACGTCTCCCTCGGAAACGCTGTAAATATCGTCACCAATAAGCATATTAAATGAGCCGTTTGTAATATACAACAGCAAATTAGAGGAAATCGATTGCGATTTTTGCGGTTGATCTTTTTGGTCTATCCAAAATCCTTTATGTTGAGTTGTTTTACCAAACATTTTAACATTAACAGGTTTGTCAAGGTCAACAACCATATTTATCACCTCTGAGGTTATTATAACAGTTCAAATTTTAAATTTCAACACTAATAACCGTTTCAGTGCGATATTGTATTAAAATAAATTATGTAGTGCATTGAAACAGTATTTGTGAATAGTATACAATTAATATGTATAAGTGGGAGTGGGTTTTATGGATTTTGATATTATTGATTATATAAACTTATCCAATGGCGATGGGATATATACGAAAACCATACAGGCCGCAATAGACGCATGTGCTGCTTCGGGCGGCGGCAGAGTAATTATTCATGATGGCGTATATGTGACAGGAACTTTAATTTTAAAAAGTAATGTTAATTTGCATATAGAAGAAAGCGGTGTGCTTTTGGGTTCGCCTGACTGTTCTGATTACCCCGAAAGACCTGATGTAAAGCACGTCAACAGCTCGGCACTTCCGCGAAAAAGAAATGCTTGCCTAATTTTTGCTGAAAAGTGTGAAAATATATCAATAACAGGCATGGGAAAAATTGACTGTAATGGTCATTCTTTTATTAAGGAAAAAGAGAATTATGAGAGCGGTTGGAGATTTGAAAGAATTGATGCACCTACTCCGCCAAGGGTAGTTTTCTTTACCGGATGTAAAAACGTTAATATTCAAGATATTACAATGGTAAATCAACCTGCGGGTTGGAGCTATTGGATTCACGACTGCGACTTTGTCACCTGTGACCGCCTTAAAATTAATGCTGATGTTCAGTATCCTAATAATGACGGTATCCATATAAATTCCAGCAGAAATGTTACCATTTCAAATTGCTCAATTGTTTGCGGTGATGACTGTATTATAGTTAGAGCAAATAATGCATCTCTTACTGAAAACAAGGTTTGTGAAAAGGTTGTTGTCACAAACTGTAATTTAACAAGCTATGCCAGTGGAATACGTATTGGTTGGCTTAACGATGGGGTTATTAAAAACTGCACATTTTCAAATATCGTTATGACTGACACTAATGTTGGCATTGCAATCAAGTTACCATTTTCCGGTGATATCGAATACGAGCCGGGCAATTGCCCTGAAGACCTTCCGCTTCATCTCGTTGATAGAGGCAGGGAAGAGACATTAATTGAAAACTTATCCTTCAATAATATTGTTATGGATGAAATATATGCAACCCCAATTGCTGTTGAAATTGCGGATTCTAAGGCAACAAAATGTAAGGCGATAAAAAACATATATTTCAGCAATATACATGCGCGCGGTTTAGAATTTCCTTATTTTAAGAGCAGAAAACAAAACTTAATTAAAAACATTTTCTTAAGTAACTGCACCTTTGAAAAGGTTTCTGACGAGGAACTTCCAAACTACAAAAAACACGGCGCTGCTTGGGGCAGACCCATAAACAACACAATATTCACTCATATTGAAAATATTGTGTTGAACGCCACCTCATTTACGAGCCAATAAATTGAATAACCAACAATTACCGGTAGAATGAGAAAATTTTACTGTTTATAATATTGTTATAATATATTAATTTAATATTACATTATATAAAAATTATCGACCATGAAAGGAACGGTGAAACCAATTGCGAAAATTTTTAAAGTTGACAGCTTCAATAATGGTGGTTTTACAAATTTTAACTGTTATGCTGAGTGTGTCAGCAAAAGAAGTAGAGAAAACTCCACAAAAGGCGGGTACACTACTCGAAAAAGGTCAAACCGTAACCGAGAATATCACCGTTTCAGAAGATGGTGAATATGAAATATCGATTGTATTCAAGGCCGTTGAGGACAGCACACAAATAATAGAATATGCGGTTAAGATAGATGGTGAGTATCCGTTTTCGGGAGCTGAGTTGCTTGAAGCACCTGTAATTTACGAAGATGATGGTGATATAAGAACATTATTAAACGGTGACCAGACTGCTCCTGCGCAAAAGGTAATGGAAGGGTATTTTACTTCCAAAGCTTATGATAAAACCGGTGTTAATATTATGCCATTGAAACTAAATATTTAAAGCTTAAATATGTTCCTGACAGTATATTTAGTGAAGAAACAGTTTCTATTGAACTGAAAAAGTTGGGCAATAAGTGGAAGTGGGGAACTACTCATGAGCAGCTTAAAGGTACTGCTTGCACTTTAGATAAGATTAATGGCGAAACTGAGCTTGAAGATGGTGTTTGCTCAAGAAATGGATACACCATCGTTGATGATAGTGAAAGCTATCTTTTATCGGATAACGGTTGGTTTGAAAAAAGAAAAGCAGATGTAATTGATATATACTTTTTTGGATATGGTCACGATTATCTTGCTTGTATTAAAGATTTTTATCTTTTAACCGGTCAACCGCCAATGCTTCCCGATTATGCCTTCGGTAACTGGTGGAGTAGATATTACGGCTATACACAAGAGGAATATTGCGACTTAATGGAAAAATTTAAGGATGAAAATATTCCATTTTCTGTGGCAGTTATTGATATGGATTGGCATACCGTAGAGACGCCTGAAGAAAGCCGAATTGACCATCCACTTTTTTGGAACGGATGGACAGGATATTCTTGGAATAAAAAATTATTCCCTGATTATAAGGCATTTTTGACCGATTTGAAAAATAGAGGTCTCAAAACATCTCTAAATTTACATCCGTCAAACGGAATTGGCTTCCAAGAGGATATGTATGAAGATATGGCAAATGCCTGTGGCATTGACCCCGAAAGCCGTAAGCTTATAAAGCTTGATGTACTAAATCCCGATTTTATGGAAAAGTATTTCGACATTCTTCATCACCCTTATGAAGCCGACGGGGTTGATTTTTGGTGGATGGACTGGCAACAGGGCAATGATTATTGGTGGGTACATGATGATGAGCACCCCGTATCCGATTTAGAGGGAATTACACCCCTTTGGATGCTAAACCATTTACATATTCTTGATATAATGCGTAACGGTAAAAGACCGATGTTCTTTTCGCGTTATGCAGGTTTGGGCTCGCACAGATATCCCGTTGGTTTTTCGGGTGACACAGTAACAACCTGGGAATCGTTGGATTTTCAACCGTATTTTACAGCAAATGCTTCAAATGCGGGCTATTGCTGGTGGAGTCACGATATTGGCGGGCATATGCTTGGTTACCGTGATGATGAATTACAAATCAGATGGCTTCAGCTTGGCGTTTTGTCGCCTATAAACCGTCTACATTCAACTAAAGATATTTTTGCAGGAAAAGAGCCGTGGAATTTAAGAAAAGACTTATGCGAAATATATAAAGAGTGGCTTAGATTTAGACACAAGCTTTTCCCGTATTTATACACAATGAATTACCGTACTTATAACGAGCTTAAACCATTGGTATTGCCTATGTATTATTATTACCCTGAGTGTGATAATGCTTATAAGTATAGAAATCAGTATTTCTTTGGCAGTGAATTTTTTGTGGCGCCTATAACATCACCAAACGATAAAAATTCACAGCTTGGAAGTGTTGACGTTTGGTTCCCTGAAGGCTTGTGGTTTGACTTCTTTAGCGGACTTTGCTATAGGGGTAATCAAACTGCAAAAATACATAGAAGCATAGAGGAATATCCTGTGTTTGCTAAGGCGGGTGCAATTATTCCTATGGCAAGTTACATAGAGAATAATATGCTTGGCAATAAAAAAGATATGACAGTTTATGTTTTTGCTGAGGATAATAATACCTTTAAGCTTTACGAAGATAAGGGTGACGGCAACACATTTGAAAATGGTGATTGTGTCACAACTGAATTAAGTCTTAAATGGGGCGAAAATGCAGCGTTTACAGTAAAGCCTGCATCCGGCAACACCGCAATAATCCCTGCTTTTAGAAATTGGGATATTAAGCTTCGCGGATTTGCAAAGGATATTAAGCTTATTGTTAAGGTTGACGGAAAAGAAGCACCCTGTAAAATTGCTTATGATTTAAAAACCAATACAAGTTCGGTTACGCTTGAAAACATTGCTATAAATAGCGAAATTATTATTCAAGTAGCGGGTGAAAAACTCATTACCGATAATGCTAATGCAATTGATAGAGTGTATGATTTACTTCTTCATTCGCAGATGGATTATACTACTAAGTCTAATTTGTGGTATGCCTTTAAAGGAAAAAGTAAGCTCCTTTACAAAGCTTGTCCGCAAAAAGAATATGCCGAAATTTTAAGCGCAACTGAGGAAATGAGAAATATTTATGATTAAAATAGGACAAATAGGTATAGGTCATAATCATGGCGAGGCAAAAATGCAAACAGTGAGAAAGTTTCCAGAACTGTTTGAGGTAGTTGGCTTTGCCGAAGAAAATGAGGAATGGATTAAAAAACGCGGCAATTTAGAATGCTATAAAGGTTTAAAGCGTTATGCGGTAGATGAATTAATTGAAAAATGTGATGCATTGCTTATAGAAACCGATGTGTGGAATTTGACCGAAATAGCACAAAAATGCGTTGAAGCAGGCAAGCATGTGCATATAGATAAGCCGGGCAGCGGCACTTTGGAAGAGTATAAAATAATGCTCGATACAGCAAAGGAAAAGAACCTTATTGTGCAGCTTGCTTATATGTATCGCTATAATCCTGCTATACAAAAAACCTTCGAGCTTATAAATACAGGAAAGCTTGGCGAAATTTATTCAATCAATGCTGAAATGAGCACATTTCATTCGCCAAAATACAGAAAGTGGCTTACCAATTTCAGTGGTGGAATTATGTATATTTTGGGCTGTCATCTTATAGACCTTATTGTTTATATAATGGGTAAACCAGATAATATTCTTTCTTTGTTAAAGCATACAAAATTAAACGATGTTGATGTAGCTGATAATAACTTGGCTGTTTTGGAATATGAAAAGGCACTTGCCAGGGTATATGTTTCATCAGTAGAGGTTAATGGTTTTGGTAGAAGGCAATTTGTGGTATCAGGCAGTAAAGGAACGGTTAATATTTGTCCTTTAGAACGACCGGTTACAATGACTTATTCCGATACTGAAATAGCGAATACACCTTATGCTGACTGCAAAATCTTATTGCCTTTTGATGATAACACCACGAACGGCAGATATGATGAAATGATGAAAGACTTTTACGCTTATATTACGGGCGAAAAGGAAAACCCATTTACCTATGAACACGAATATAACGTTCAAGCGGTTTTGGATGAAGTTGTAGGCGGAGTAAAATTTTATGGCAAGGATATTGGTTAAAAACGGTCGTGTTTGGGACGGCGAAATGTTTTTCTTTGCGGATGTTTTGACAAACGACAAGTTAATTGAAAAAATTGCTCCTGATATAACCGAAAGTGCTGATTACATTTTTGACGCCAAAGGAAAAATTGTTTCGGCAGGATTGGTTGACATACACGTTCATCTTAAAGGCCTGGCGGCTGACACATTTGGTGTTGGTGCTGAAATTTCAAGCTTTCCGTTTGGTGTAACTGCAGTTAACGATGCAGGTAGCACACATGGCGACCGTGCTTTGCTTGATTACTTTTCGGTTAAAAATACGGTTTTTGTTTGTGCGAGTATAAAAGAAAATCACGCAAATTTTGATGCTGCCGAAATTGGTCTTGCAAAATACGGCGATAAAGCAATCGGCATAAAGGTCTATTTTGACAAAAGTGAAAATGTACGTGATATAACACCAATTAAAGAAGTTTGTGCATATGCCAGAAACAAGAATTTAAAGGTTATGGTGCATTGTACATTGTCGCCCACACCAATGGTAGAAATTGTCAATGCCTTATCTAAGGGCGATATTTTAACCCATGTATTTCACGGTGGAGATAACTCTTGTCTTGAAAACGACTTTGAAGCATTAAAGGTGGCAAAACATAAAGGTGTTATTTTAGATTCAGGGTTAGCGGGTAACGTACATACAGACTTTTTGAATTTTAAAAAATCGGTCGAAGCGGGCTTTTTGCCTGATGTCATCAGCACTGATATAACCTGTCTTAGCGCATTTAAGCGTGGTGGTAGATACGGCATGACCATGTGTATGAGCATTGCAAAGCAGGTTGGAATGAGTGAAGAAGAAATATTTAAAAGTGTAACCTCATCAGCGGCAGCGGCCTTAAATAAAGATGCCAAGTGGGGTTATTTAAAGGTCGGCAGAACTGCCGATTTGTCGGTATTTGATTATACTTTAGAGCCATTTGATTTAACCGACAAAGCAGGAAACCAAGTTAAAAATGATTTGGGGTATAAATGTATCTTAACCGTTTTGGACGGTCAAATAATATATAAGATTTAAAGGAGAAATTAGTATGAGTAAAGTAGCATTTATTACAGGCGCCGGTGGATATATCGGAAGTGAAACCGCACTAACCCTTGCAAAACAGGGAATTAAGGTTGCGGTATGTGATATAAATTCTGAATCTGTTGAAAAAGCAGTTAAAAGAATTGAAGAAATCGGTGGCGAGGCCAAAGGTTATGTTTTTGATATAACCGATTCAAAAGATGTTGATAGAGTGGTTGACGAAATTGTAAAAGATTTTGGCCGACTTGATATTATGGTGCATATTGCAGGCGGAAGTGCCCGTATTGCAGGTCCAAATGCTAAGTATGTTCCGCTTGTTCAACAAGAAGATTACGTAATAGACCGTGTTTTAAAGGTGAATTTATACGGTGCTCTTTGGGCAAGCCGCGCCGCTGCCAGAGTTATGATTGAACAGGGCCAAGGCGGAAAAATTATTAATTTCTCCTCAGCGGTAGCGTTTAACGGTCTTGTTGGTTCGGTTGACTATGCAGCTTCTAAGGGCGGTGTTATATCGCTTACAAAGGCCTTAGCAAAAGAGCTTGGACCTTATAAAATTAACGTAAACAGTGTAGCCCCTGGAATTGTTATGCGTGCCGATGAAACCGGTGGAGATGAAAGGGCATTCAATACTAATTATCTCGGTATAAAATGCTTGCCGGAGGACCTTGCAAATATGGTTGAATTTTTAGTATCCGACAAAGCAAAATTTATCACAGGTCAAACCTATGTGGTTGACGGTGGTCGTGGTTTAGGAATGAAAGGAAGCAAATAATCATGAAAGCAATGTTAGTTGATGAAAACAAAAACCTTGTGTGGAGCGATGTTGCTGACCCTGTAATTAATGCTGATGAGGTTTTAGTTAAAATTCACGCTGCAGCGCTAAATAGAGCCGATTTACTTCAACGACAGGGAAAATATCCTTCCCCTGCGGGCTGCCCTGAATGGATGGGTCTTGAAATTGCAGGTGAGGTTGTTGAGCTTGGCTCTAACGTTACAAATTGGAAAATCGGCGACAAGGTATGCGCACTGCTTGGCGGTGGAGGTTATGCCGAATACGTTGCAGTTAAGTACGATATGTTAATGCCGGTGCCTAAGGGTCTTACTATGGAAGAAGCATCTGCTTTACCCGAAGCGTATGCAACATCTTACCTTAACTTATTTATTGAAGGTCATTTAGAAGAAGGTCAAACTGCTTTTATTCCTGCGGGTGCCAGCGGCTTGGCAAGTGTTGCAATTCCTATGGCGAAGGCGTTTGGCGCAAGGGTTATTACTTCTGTTTTATCTGATGAAATTGCCGAAAAAATCAAATCACTTGGTGCGGATGTAATTATAAATTCTACCACCCAGTGTGTAGAAGAAATTCTTAAAGCCGAGGAAGAAAACGGTACTCCCGTTAATGTGTCAATGGACTGCCTAAGTGGAGAAACACTTGGTAAAAGCTTACCATTTATGGCACGCGGTGGTTATTGGATTGTAATTTCCACTCTTGCGGGCATTGAAACAAATGTACAGCTTCGTCCATTACTTACAAAGGGTTTACACCTTGTTGGCTCAATGCTTAGAAACCGCACACCTCAGTTTAAGGCATATATTTTAAGTGAACTTGTAGGAAAGGTATGGCCAAAAATTGAAAGCGGTGCTATTAAGCCTTCAATATATAAAGTGTTACCAATGGCACAGGCGGAAGATGCACACGCAATTTTAGAACGTGGCGAAAACGTAGGTAAGGTTGTATTGAAGGTTATATAATGAAAAATAATTTAAAAACAATTTTATTGTCTCTGCTTGTAATGGCGCTTTGGGGCTCACTTTTCCCAATGGTAAAGCTCGGTTACAGCGCTTTTGATATAAGCGCAAAGTCAGTGCCCGATATCTTAATGTTTGCAAGCTATCGCTTTATTATAAGCGGTCTTGTGGTGTCGTTATTTTGTCTTTTTAAAAAAGAAAAAATCGCCACCCCAAAGGCTAAAAGTATATTAAATATAGTAATTATGGGGCTTTTTTCCATAGTGCTTCATTACGCATGTACATACATAGGTTTAAGCACAACAGATAGTTCAAAAACCGCACTGATAAAGCAGCTTGGCGCACTTATTTATGTTTGCTTCGCTTTTTTATTCTTTAAAAATGAAAGGTTTAGCATACTTAAAATCATTGGCGCGCTTGTTGGCTTTGGTGGAATAATAGCAATAAATTATAACCCGGGTGGTTTGACCTTTGCAATGGGTGATATCTTGATAATTAGTGCATCAATTTGTACCGTTGTTGCAAATGTTATTAGCAAAAAATCGGTGCAGGGAAGCTCTCCTTACTGGATAACAGGTATTTCTCAATTGTTTGGTGGTATTATATTGTTTGTTGCAGCAGTTATTATGGGGGCAAATTTCCTTAAATTTAATCTGACTGCACTTTTGATATTTTCTTATATTTGTATTGCATCTATTTGCTCGTATACCCTTTGGTATTACGTGCTTAAAAACAATAGTCTTTCAAAAATGTTTATTATTAAGTTTGCCGAGCCATTATTTGCGTGTCTTTTCGGTGCAATAATTTTAGGCGAAAATATTTTTAAATGGCAGTATCTTATTGCTTTCTTACTGATTTCTTTTGGCATTATTTTAGGTAATAAAAGCGATAAAATCAAAGTGAGTAAGAACATATAGAAGGGAAGTATAGTATGTTTGATTACAAAGTTAGAATTGGTCTTGTGCCTATGCGACGCAATACTACTGACCGTCCCAGAGGTGCTAGTTGGAACTGGCATTCTCCCCAAGAACGCGAAAAAGAGATTGTTTCATACATAAAGGACAATTTCGCAGATGATAATGTGGAGTTTGTTGATACCAAGGGATTAGGCATTGGAAATCTTATTTTTGATAACGCTTCTGCTAAACAAGCAATTGAGCGTATGAAAAATGAAAATGTTGATGCAGTGGTTATCATTAACTGTAATTTTGGTAATGAAGAAGCGGCGGGAGATATTGCTTTAGCTTTGGGCAAGCCGGTACTTTTGTGGGCACCGCTTGATGAAGAATATAGTGAAGATGGCACAAGAACAACCGACTCGCAGTGCGGTATTTTTGGCGTGTCACGACAGCTTCAACGACTACGCATTCCTTTCTCTAATATACCAAGCTGCAGAGTAGATTCGGAAGATTTTAAGGTTGGACTTACACAGTTTATTCGTGTGGCGTGTATGGTTAAAAACTTTAAAGGTATGCGCATTGGTCAGGTGGGTACTCGTCCTGCACCATTTTATTCGGTTATTTATAACGAAAGCGAACTTTTAGAAAAATTTGGTATTAGGGTTGTGACCGTGAATTTTGCTATGATAGAGCAAAGAATGAAGCAAACAGCTGAAAACTGCAAGGAAGAAATTGCGGAATTTATAGAATATTTTAATTCAAATTATAAAATGGATGCAGAAACCCCTAAATATGTTGAAGGTATGGCAACAATGGCGGTAATGTATAAAAATTTATTTGAAGAGTTTGATTTGGATATTATGGCTGCAGAATGTTGGACAGCAACACCCATAATGTTTAATGGCTTGGCTCCTTGTGCTGTATTTGGAGCATTAAATGATTTAGGCTATATGATTGCTTGTGAAAGCGATATACACGCTGCGATGACAATGGCATTGTTAAAATCCGCAACATTAGGTGAAGGAAAACCACTTTTTGGTGAGTTTACTGTAAGACATCCTGAGAAAAAGAATGCCGAACTTTTGTGGCATTGCGGTCAGTTCCCACTTTCGCAAAAGGCTGACGATTGCGAAGCTTGTTTGGTAAATCAACGTGAGTGGTTTAGAGCCAAGGATGGTACATACACTCTTGCACGTATCGACCAAGAATGCGGTGATTATATGTTATTGCCCGTTATGTGCAACACTACCGAGGGACCCAAAACGAGCGGCACTTATATTTGGGCCGAATTTGATGATTTGCAAAAAGTTGAAAATCGTGTAATGCAAGGACCTTACATTCATCACTTCATAGAAATTGAAGGAAATTATATGAATGAATTAGAAGAATTTTGCAAATATATTCCCGGTCTAAATCTGGATAAAACAATCAAATAGATATAAAGGAGATAAATAGTATGCAGTATCAAATGAATGAATTTTTATTCTCAATGATTCTCTCAGAGCTTGAAGATGCAGTAGGTAAAGAAAACTGCTCTACAAGAACCATTGACAAGGCAACACACAGCGTTGACTATTATTGGCTATCCCGTATGTGGGCTGATAGAGGCGAGCGTATGCCTGAAGCAGATATTATTGTTTGCCCTAAGGATGCTCAAGAGGTTTCTAAGGTATTAAAAATCGCTAATTATTATAAAATCCCCGTAACCACTTGGGGTGCAGGTGGCGGTTCACAGGGTGGTGCACTTCCTGTATGCGGTGGTATTTTGCTTGATACCAAGAGAATGAATCAAATTTATGAAGTAAATACTGAGGCTATGTACATAGAATGCGGTACAGGTGCTATTTATAAGCATATTGAGTGGGCTGCAAACGAAGTTGGCAAGGCTACAATGCACTATCCTTCTTCGCTTACTTGCTCTACTGTTGGCGGCTTCTTGGCTCATCGTGGTATTGGTGTATGCTCTAATAAATATGGTAAAATAGATGATATGGTACTGCAAATGGAGGTTGTACTTCCTAACGGCGATATCATTTATACTTCACCAACTCCCAAACACGCAGTGGGTCCTGACCTTAATCAAATTTTCATTGGTTCTGAAGGCACATTAGGTATCATTACAAAGGCTCAAATTCGTATCTATGACCAACCCGAAGAAAGAAGATTCAGAGCTTTCTTATTTCAAAATATGGATATGGCATTTAAGGCTTCTAAAGAGTTATTACAAAAATTCAAGCCATCGGTTATGCGTCTTTATGATGAGGCCGAAACAGCTTCTCTTATCAAAAAGGTTGTTGGTGTTGAACGCAAGGGTGCATTTATGAATATTGCCTATGAAGGCGTAAAGAAAATGGTTGATGTTGAAGAAGAAATTCTTCTTGAAACCTTTGCAAAATACGGCGCTGAAGACCTTGGCAGCGAATACGGCGAAAAATGGTGGAAGGAAAAGATTACCTTCTTTTATCCTGGACATGCTTTGGATTTACCTAAGCTTTACGGCACAATGGATACAATCGCTCCATATGGTAAAATTGAAAAAATCTATTATGCAATGAAGGAAGCAATCGAAACCAAATATCCTTTTGCTAAGTTTATAGCGCATTTCTCACACTGGTATGAGTGGGGCGCTATGATGTATGACCGTTTTATTATTGAGGAAGAATTTGTTCCGAAGGACCCTGTAGAAGCATTAAAACTTCATCAAGAAATTTGGACTACAGGTATTCGTGCGGCACTCGAAAACGGCGGTGTGGTAAACGACCACCACGGTGTTGGAATTAAACTCGGCAGATATGTTCGTGAGCAGTATGGTCCTGCAATGCAAGTGCTGGAAGGCATAAAAGAAAATCTCGACCCCAACGGTATTATGAATCCGTTTAAACTCGGTCTTTAATATATAGGGAGGTATAGAACTATGATAATGTCAGAAAAATGTAAACAACACGTTGATTCCTGCCGTTTTTGCTGGATGTGTCATCATATCTGCCCTAT
>CAMFSU010000054.1 GCA_945983355.1 uncultured Clostridia bacterium
TTATTCCGGCGGCGCGCGTGGGTCACATCGGAATGTACCGCGACCCCGAAACCCACACCCCTATTGACTATTACTGCAAGCTACCCGCCGATTTAGATGAGCGTGATGTTTTCGTGCTTGACCCCATGCTTGCAACAGGCGGCAGCGCTATTGATGCGGTTTCACGCATTAAGCAGTTTAACCCCAAACGCATTAAATTCCTTTGCATTATTGCCGCACCCGAGGGTATTGAGGCATTTACAACCGCCCACCCCGATGTGCCTGTTTACTGTGCAGGGCTTGATGAAAAGCTTAATGACCACTGCTATATTTTACCCGGTCTTGGTGATGCAGGCGACCGCATTTTCGGCACAAAGTAATTTATGAAAAAGAAAAATATTTTTAAAAATTTTATACTGATTTTGGTGTGCTTTGGCCTTTTAATGTCGCTTGTGCTTTTCTCTGTAAACGCTTATGTTATGAATTATTCAAGCGATAATATAATATCAGCCGAGGATGCTAAAAATTTAGAGGATATTGACTGTATTATTGTGCTTGGCTGTCAGGTAAAGCCCGACAAAACACCAAGCCATATGCTAAGGGACCGCCTAACCCGTGGGGTTGAGCTTTATAAAAACGGTGTTTCCCCAAAAATTTTAATGAGCGGTGACCACGGCGGTGTTTATTATGACGAAGTAAACACAATGAAAAGCTTTGCCATAGAAAACGGTGTGCCTTCAAGCGATGTGTTTATGGACCATGCGGGCTTTTCTACATACGAAACAATTTACCGCGCAAAAGAAATTTTTAAAGCAAAAAAAGTGGTTATTGTCACCCAAAAATACCACCTTTACCGCGCAGTTTACATTGCCGAAAAATTAGGGCTCGAAGCGTACGGTGTTAACAGTGATTACAATACATATTACGGTCAAACAAAACGTGAAATTCGTGAAATTTTGGCAAGATGCAAGGATTTTGTCACCACCATCACTAAACCAAAGCCAACCTATTTGGGCAAAGAGATACCCATTTCCAACGGTGACGGCGATATCACTAACGACAAACAATTTTTACCGGAAAATAAAAAATAACAAGAGAAGCACTCGAAACTTTTGTTTCGAGCGCTTTGTTTTTAAAGTATTATAAGCTCTTTTGGACTTTTTGTAAGATTATAATGTCCGCTATCAGTAACCGAAATTACATCCTCAATTCTAACACCAAATTCGTTTTCTAAATATATTCCGGGCTCAACAGACAGCACCATACCGCTTTTTAAAACGGTGTTGTCCCTTGGTGAAAAATTGGGGCTTTCGTGAATTTCAACCCCAACACTATGCCCAAGTGCGTGACCAAAGCAACCGCTAAATCCCGCATTATCAATAACATCACGGGCAATTTTATCAATATCCTTACAAACAGCACCCGCCTTGATGCTTTCAAGTGCGCAAAGCTGTGCTTTAAGCACCGTATCATAAACAAGTTGTTGTTTTTCACTAACATTTCCGACCGCTACCGTTCGTGTCATATCGGCGTTATAACCGTCTATTACCGCACCAAAGTCCATTGTTATAAAATCGCCCTTTTTAATTGTGCGGTCGGTAGGCGTGCCGTGTGGAAGGGAAGAATTTTCACCGCTTACCACAATAAAATCAAAGGCAACACCCTCGCTTCCAAGACGACGCATATAAAATTCCATATCAAGCGCTATCGCCTTTTCGGTTTTACCCACACGGATACCGTTTAAAATATATTCAAAGGTGTCATCGGTCAGCTTTTGCGCCTGCTCCATTATTTTAAGTTCATCAACACTTTTTACCGAACGCATTAAATATAAAAAATCTTCAACCTTGCTGTCGTTTACAATTTCAAAATCTGGCAAATTACTTTTTAAATCGCTATATTCCCTTAAAGAAATTGTCCGGTTTTCAAAATAAACCTTTTTTACCCCATCGGTTTTTAATATTTCGTTTATCTGCTTTGGCAGTTTTTCACTTAAAATTACATTACACGAATTTACAACCCTTTTCGCCTTTTCAAAATAACGAAAATCAACAAGAAAATAAGCGTTTTTGGGGGTTAGCAATACTGTACCTGCCGATGTGTTCATACCGCTTAAATAAAAACGGTTTGCGGGATAGGTTGCAATAAATGCCTCATCATTTTTTAAAAAATCCCTTATGCTTTTTGTCCTTTGTTTTATCAATTTTATTCCCCTTTAGCAATAATATTACCTCTTTCGACAAAAAAGACATAACCAAAAGGTTTATAATAACCATAAACCCGTTAAAAAGCTCTGCCAAACGCCAAACAATAACCCCGCTTGACACAGCCCCGATTACAGAAACAATTGGGTATATAAAAACATAAATTTTTACCGCTTTTTTACCAAGCAAAAAGTCGGCAAAGCTTATACCGTAGGTTGCCCAACCAATAACGCTTGAAATACCGAAAAGCAACAACATAACACTTAATAAATATTCCGAAAAATTACCATAAACGGTAGAAAAAGCGCTAACTGTCAAAAGCTTATCAGAAACCGTACCATAATCAATAATAACCCCACTTGTTAAAATTGTCAATCCCGTTAAGGTGCAAATAAGTATTGTGTCAATAAACACTTCAAATATTCCAAAAAGTGACTGCTGTTTTGGTGTGGCATTTTCGGGGGTGGCGTGTGCAATCGCTGCCGTACCAAGCCCTGCCTCATTCGAAAAAATACCCTTCGAAGCCCCTATTGATATAACGCTTATAACACTGCCGACCGCACCACCCGTAACCGATTTTGGTGAAAAGGCACCGACAAAAATCTTCAAAAATGCGGGGGCAATTTCTTCATAATTTAAAGCCAAAACGCCAACACAAAGCAGTATGTAAAGCACCGACATAAATGGTAAAAGAAGCCCCAAAAAGCCATATATTTTCTTAACACCGCCGCGTATTACAAAAAATATTATGCAGCCCGCCAATCCACCTATTATAAAGCGTGTAAAATGGTTTTGCGAAACCGCTAAGGCCGCCGAATTTATTTGTGTAACATTGCCGCAAAAAAAGCTTGAAGCAAGCCCTAAAACCGCAAAAGCAGTGGCTAAGAAGCCCCACTTTTTATTAAGTCCGTTTTTTATGTAAAATATCGGCCCACCCTGAAAATTATCCCCATTTTTCTCGCGGTAATAAACACCAAGCGCAATTTCGCCCGCCTTTATTACCATACCGAGAAGTGCCGTTATCCACATCCAAAAAATTGCACCCGCACCGCCAAGCGAAACTGCCGCCGCAACACCTACAATATTACCTGTACCAATGGCGGCCGAAAGCGAATTGCACATTGCTAAAAAGGATGCCTTTCTATCCCCTTTTTTTTCCCTTAAAAAGAAAAAAGACGGTACTAAATTTTTAAACTGAAAAAAACGTGTTTTAAGGGTGAAATAGCCCCCTAAAAAAACTGTTAAGACAAAGGGAAAACTACCAGAAAACAATCTTTCTAAAAAATTAAGCGTAATATTCACCAAAACACCCCCAAAAATATTTTATTAATAAACTAAAAATTTTATAATAGATATTGTGTTTTTAAAAAATATATATTATAATATGTAGTGTAT
>CAMFSU010000055.1 GCA_945983355.1 uncultured Clostridia bacterium
ATTTCCCAAATAAAAAGAATAAATTATTTTTTCTTTAATGGGTAGTTTGAAAATCTTACTGCACGCTTCAGCATAAATTGAAAGCTGACCGCTGTATGCAGCTTTAAGCTCAGATAAATCGTTTACACGGTCGGTTTTAAAGTCTAAAATAACTACTTCATCATTTTCAATAAAGCAAACATCTACCGCGCCCTGGATAACAATTTTCTCTTCATTAAACCTTTTATCAAGCGTTGGGTCAATTTTTGTTATTGACACCTCTGACAAAAATTTCATTTCACGTTTTACTGTGTCGGCTTTTAAAATTCGTGTAAACAATTCGCTTTCAAAAAATTGCTTTAAGGCAGGTTTATTTATCGAATTATATTCATTTTCACTTATAAACTGCCACTCATAAAGGCGTTCAAGCTCGCTGTCAATATCGTTTGATTTTGAAAAATCAAAGAATTCCATGACTTTGTGCATTGCAGTGCCACGTGAGGTTGCCGACATACTGTTTGCACTCATAAACGAAGGTTTACCCTTAAAGGCAAATTTATCGCTTTCTGCTTTGTTTGCAAGGGCCGATACCGAGGTTTTGGATTTCACCTTCAAAATATCATTAAATGGATATTCAAATTCGGTATTCTTTTTAATTCTTTCAACAATCTCGGTATCAATTACAGGTGTAATATCCTCTTTGTTGCTTATTTCATCATAAAGCTCGGCACCATCAATAATATTAACCATAATATGCGACTTGTCATCACAAGGCAAAAGCATATCCCCTGCTTCACGAAGCTTTTCACCGTTAGGATGAAGTAAAATTGATGGGATTAACCAGTCAGAATATGATGTGCTTTGGCGGAAAAACGGGGTTGTAACCTCGCATCCGTGCATTATAAGGCGGTTTTTATACTTTTCTAATGAATTTTCAAAATTTTTAAAGGATGAAACAATTAAAAGTCGGTCTTGAGTGCGTGTTAAGGCAACATAAAATAGTCGTAGTTCATCCTCAAGTGAAACATTGCGTGCATTATCAATTACAACCTCACGAGAAAGTGTTGTAAAAGGCATTTTTAGTTCTTCATCATAGTATTTAAAGCCAATGCCGTCACTTATGCTGTAACAGGTTGCCTGTCGCGAGTCGGCATCGTTAAAGCGTGAGTCGGTGCCTGCCACAATACAAACAGGAAACTGAAGACCTTTTGAAGAGTGAATGGTCATAACTTTAACTGCATTGTTATTAGAAATACTCGCAGTTTTGGCACCCGACTGTGAAAGCTGTTCAATAAACTTTACAAAGCCCGATAAGCTATTCTTACCGTTTTGTAAAAATTGATTTGCGAATTCAATTAAAATAAACAGGTTGTTTTTACGGCGCTCACCATCTGAAAAGGCAGAAAAAATGTTTAAAAATTCGGTTTCTACAAGTAATTTTGAAATCAAATTTGGAAGAGTAAAGCTTACCGAATATAAACGGTAATTTTCAAGCTTTTTAATAAAGCTTTCGGCCTTTAAATTGCCGTTTAAAGCCGCATTCACAATGGCGGAATATAAACTGCCGTCTTTCTTGTCGGCACGAATTTCGGCTAAATTATCAGTTGAAAATGCAAAAATCGGTGACATTAAAACCGTTAAAAGCTCGACATCAGACTGTGGGTTGTCAATAACCCTTAAAAGTGAAAGCATTGTGGCAATTTCGCGGTTTTCTGAGAAGGCATCAAGACAAATATCAACAGGTATTCCCTGCTTTTTAAGCTCGTTTATAATAAACGGTGCGTTTGTTAGTCCACGAAGCAAAATTGTAAAATCACCATATTTTGCAGGTCGCAAGGTATCCTCATCTACACGAATAACCTCGCCCTCGTTCATAGCCTCGTGTATATAATTAGCGATTTGTCTGCCCTCTAACACCCAACCCTTTTCATCGGCATTTTTACAGTCAATAATGTCATATCTTACAGGTGTTATATCGATTTCGGGATATTTTGCGCTTGGTACAAGCATTTCTTCGCCGTCATAATTTATTCTTCCTGTTTTGTTTGTCATAAACAGCTTAAAGAAATAATTTATAAAATCGCAAACCTCACCCTTTGTTCTGAAATTATTTGCTAAAATGATTTTTTGCGGGTCGGTATCATTTGCTTTTTCAATGGGTAAATAACGCTGTTTCTTGTTCAAAAAGTTTATTGGATTTGCGCCGCGAAAAGCATAAATGCTTTGCTTAACATCACCAACAACAAACAAACGCTTTTCAAAATTTGACAAAATTAAAAACAAATAATCCTGCAAATCGTTTGTGTCTTGGTATTCATCCACCATTACCTCGGCATATTGGTCTAAAAGCTCTTTGCCGTCTTGACTTACAACAATTTTACCATTTTCTTCACAGCACAAAAGCTTTAAGGCCAAATGCTCAATATTGTGAAAGGTGAAAACATTTTTTGCGTTATATTCTTCAAAAACCCTTTGGTCAAATTCCTTTAAAATGTTAACAAGCAATAAAACCGACGGATAAACTTTTTCAAATTGCGTGTTTATAAAGCTAAAATCGGCATAGAAAAGCTTTGAAAGTGACGGTAAAGTCTTTTCATTAAATTGTTTAAATGCTTGTTTTACGGCTTTTCCTTCACGATAAGCGGCATTGCCACCACGAAGAGTTGGTAGTGAAGGCATACAAAACAAGTTTAATGATTTATAAAATATGTCCCAGTCACCACTTTCAGCCGCATTTTTAAGCACGGACAAATCTTTTGCAAGGGTGTTAAGTGGTGGCAACAATAAATCGCTTAACTGTGGCACATTTATAACAGCATCAATTAAATTAGCCAAAATGTTTTGCATTTCCAAAATGCTATCATTTGCAGTAGAAAAGGCATATTGATACCATAAATTTTCACTTGAAAATTTACCGCCGTTATATGATAAAATAAGCGAATTATACCACTTTTCAGGGAAAGGCAGCTGACGGGAATATTCATAAAGCGACATAACAAGGTCGGCTAAATTCTTTTCATCATATTCCCCACCAACTAAATCAACAAGCTCTGAAAATTGTGGGTTGTTTTCGGCAATATAACGGTTAATTATATCATAAATAATTGAAGAATTTATTTGGTTTAATGTTGCGTTATCGGCAATTTTAAAGTCGGGTGAAATTGAAAGCTTATCAAAATTTTCGCGCACCAAATCAATGCAAAACGAGTCAATTGTACAAATTTTTGCATTACTTAAAAGATATTTTTGCATCAAAAGTGCGGGTGAATTTGGGTTATTATGGCACACCTCATCCATACGCTTTTCAATACGTGCGCGCATTTCAGCAGCGGCGGCATTTGTAAAGGTCACAATTAAAAGCTCGTCCGCTCTTATGTTTCTTTGGGCATCGGTTAAAAGCTTTATAACCCTTTCCACCAAAACCGCGGTCTTGCCCGAGCCCGCAGCGGCGGAAACTAATATATTACCCTTGCCGTTTATTGCAAGTGCTTGATTTTTTGTTGCATTAAATGCCATTAAATTTCCGCCTCCTTTAATGCCTTAAAAACTTGGTCGTTGGTAAGCTCGGGTACCTTTGAAATTTTTGCATCATCCACAAAGCAAACCGACTTAAAATCACAGTATTTGCAAGCGGGTGATTCCCTGCCGTCAACTGGTGACACCGAAATATCACCGCTTGAAATGAAGTTGCCTGTTTTTTGCATTATTTTTTCAATGTGATTAAATATTTCGGTAAAGCCGTCCTCATAAACAAAGGAAGCTCGTTTACCAATTGTGCCATCCTTTTTAATGGGCAATTTCGGGACAAATTCGCCGTTATTTCCCTTTTCCATTGCAAGACTTAAATTTAAATCGGCTTTTATAAGGCCGTTCATTGCAAGCCCCTCATCCTTTACATCTCGTTTTGCAGGCATATAAAGAATTGCTGCGGCCTTTTCATCATCTATACCACGGCCACGAATTAAGGCATAAAGATATATAAGCATTTGCATATTAAGACCGTATAAAATATCGGGCAATTTAAAGGTTTTTGTGCCAGTTTTATAGTCAACTATGCGGATAAATCCATTAAATTCATCAACACGGTCAATGCTGCCATTAATTTTGATTTTACCCTTATCATAAGGGAATTCAAGCTGTAAGCCATCATTAAAACCAATTTTAAATTCACAAGCAACGGGTTTAAATTCGCTTTGCTTAAATTCCTTTGCGATATGACAAACCACCTCTTTAAGCGAGCGTGAAATTCGGCTTATTAAAAATTCAATTCTTGCATCGCGAAGCTCGTTAAAGCCACCAATTTTACCTAAATATTCTTCGATATATTTGTCGGTCAATTCGTGTAATTCTGCTTCGTTTAAATTTGCGATATTTTCTTTATAATCGGTAATTACACGCTCTAAAACATAGTGTGCAATGTTACCGCGTTGCAAAACATTAAATTCTGCCTTTTGCAATTTTTCGGCACGCAAGCCGTATTTACAAAAATAAGAAAATCTGCAACGGTTGATTGTGTCAATTTTGGTGGCCGAAAGGTTTATTACATTACCAAAAAGCTTTTGGGCATTTTCGGGCTTTATGTGGTCTATCTCTTTGTTTACAACCGAATTTATGCTCTGAAGTGCTTTATTTTCCGGCAATACTGCATCAAGCGTTAAAGCATCGTTTTTATCATCAAAACGGCGGCAAATTTCGGCGAAAACAGCAGCTTTTGTTTCGGGTAAGCTTTCATTTAAATTATTTGGCTCGCTTCTGAGGGTTGGATTTAAAAACTTAATAATTGAATTTACAAAGGGTGACGGTAAAAGCTCCTCCCCGTTTGTGTTTTGTGTTGCGTATGATATATAAACTCTTTCACTTGCACAGCAAAGGTTTGAATAAACAAGATAATCTTCATCAATGGCTGAATAAAGCGAATTGTCAGACAGTTCAATGCCCATTTCAATAAGCTTTTTACGTTCGTTTATCGCCCAAACACCGTTGTTTGAAACGCCTTGCGGGAAAATTCCTTGGTTGGCACCCAAAATAAAAACAATTTTAGGGCGTGCGGGCTGAATACGGTCGGCACTGCCGAATGAAACCTCATCAATAAACTGTGGAATAACACCAACAGTTTCGGTAGATAGCGCAAGGTTTAATGCCTCTTTAAATTCACTTATATTAAGTGTTTTATCGGCAAAGCAGTTTACAATACCATCTAAAACACCAATAAAACAGTCATAACCTTGTTTTAAAACATCGGCGGTAATTTCACTTTCAATGTTATTAAAACGCTCACAAAGTATTTTAAGGGTGTTTTCAGCGTTATTATCATCCAAAAGCTCAATAATAGCACTGCACATTTGCCTTGCGTTGCCGTAAAATTTGTTTTTAAAGCTGATTATTGGCTTAATTGCGGTTTCACGAAGCTTGTTAATTTCTTTAAGTTCGGCCAAATCCTCATCGGATAAAGTGTCAATATTAAAGCCGTTGGGGTTCATATTCCAGTCAGTAAGCCATTTTTCTTTATCAATGTTCCATAAAAAAGCATAATTTTCAAGCTTTGAAATTTCATCAATAGAAAGCGTACTAAAACCGCATTTATGAAAGCGCAAAATATCTTCAGTAGAAAAATTTAACGCATCTATTGCTGAATTTATTGCAAAGCAAAACGGAAGCGAATTTAAGGTGATGCGTTTATCAAAAAAACAACTTACATTGTTCTTTTTTGAAATATATTCAACCGCTTGTAAATATCTGTCAGTATCACGCGCAATAATTACAAAATCCTTAAAGCGATAATTTTCTTCTCTTACTAAACGCCTTATTGTGCGAAATGCAAATTCAACCTCATCAAAGGTGCTTTCTGCCTTGCAAACGGTTATTGTATCACTTAAATCGCCATTAACATCTTCATTTGCCATTAAGCGTTCAAGAAGAACTAATTTTTCATTTTTGTATTTGGGGTTGTCAAGTAAAATAGGTGCTGAAATTTTTACATTATTTTTCTTTGCAAGGTTTTCAATTTTTAAAATGTTTTTGCGTAAAAGAGTGAAAATATCAAATTCTTTTTGTGTTTCGTAATTATTATTCATTGCAAAGGTAACATCGTCGGCTTGATTTAAAATTCGGTCAATAATCTTAAACTGTTGACCGGAAAATGCCTTAAAAGCATCAAAATAAACCGTTTTACCCTTAAAAAACTCATAATTTTCAAGGTTTCGGTAAACCTTTGTAAGCTTGTCCACAGGGTCAATAAATTTTTCACCCAAAAAAGCGTCAAAATTTTCGTATATTAAAGCAATGTCTAAAAGCTTGTTTTTAAGGGTAACCTTTTCGGTATTTTCGGCCACTTTTTTAATATCTTGGGAAGTAACGGCGGTTACTTTAAGTTCACCAATAGTGTCTAACACAGTTTTGGCAAAGTTAAGCGAGTGGGCATATTTACCCCATACCAAAAGTTCATCCTTTATTGTGGTTAATACCCTGTTCATAATAATTATTTTATCGGTATCAGAAAGCGTTTTTCCGCAAATACCACCAAATTTATCAGCAAGTACATCATAAAGGCGTGAAAAGGTTAATACGGTGATATTATCGGGGTTATTTTCGTCAAATACTTTTAAAATTGACCTTTCGGTATTAAACGAAAATTGCTCTGGCACAAATAAAACAACCTCTTTACCGCACAAAACATCCGCTTTAATTTTTTCTAAAACAGTATATGTTTTACCGCTTGAAGGCAAACCGAAAATAAAGCTTAGCATATACCTTTCCCCTTTCTTTTTAACATCCTATCATTAACCGTGCACCAAATTTGTCACATTAAAATTAAAAAGTTTAAAATCATAAGCCCCAAAACCGCAGGTGCACCTAAAATTGCGGATGCTGACACGGTATACGGGTTTAAAGCAATATTAAGTCCGGTGAATTTTCGCATTAAGTATAAAATTAGTAAAAGACAAACACCAATAAAGCTGTTAAATAGTAAAAATCTAATCGGTTTTCGGCTTAAAACAGCCAAAATTAAAAGTGTTAAAGCAAAAACTGCCAATAAAATTATTGCACCGTATTTAAAAAAAGTCATAAAATCACCCAATATAATTGTAATGATTAAATTTTTAAAAAATGCAAGAAATTTGAAAACGCCGCCCAAAAGGGCGGCTGTTTTATTTATTAGTCATTTTTTGCGTTGTCATCGCCCACAACAATTACATCTTCAAAATCG
Source organism: uncultured Clostridia bacterium (assembly GCA_945983355.1). Lineage (GTDB taxonomy): Bacteria > Bacillota > Clostridia > Oscillospirales > Acutalibacteraceae > UBA737. The sequence goes on from CAMFSU010000055.1 coordinate 7,187, forward strand.
AATTCATCGTTTTGGTCAATATCAATATCCTTTTTAAAGAGCTTGTTAATAGCCATAATTATTAAGAAGATAACAAGCACAACAAAGCAAAGCGCTGCAACAAGCATTGCAATTAAAAGCACCTTACCGTTAGTTGTAAGCGAATTAAAGCGGGTTAAGAAATCATCTCTTTCAGGGGTGGTGCTGGCCTCTACATCCATTAAATGAACATTAACGGCACGCTGAATTGTGCCTTCCTTACTGTCATAGCAGTAAAGACCGCTTTCACCATTTACAAGGCAATACACATAAGAAAAGTCAGAAAGCTGGGTGTCAATATTTAAGTATGACTTAACCGAAAAATTACCAATTTGTGTAAAGTTAGAATAATAATTACTTGGCATTACGGTGTCTTCGGGAAAATCAGTAAAGAGATAAACTGTGTCATTAACAGTAATATATTTTAAAAGTTCAAAGGATTCAAGCTCGGCATTATAGGTATAAGGTGCAACTGCCTCAGCACCGCTTTCTTTAAGGAAATAAGCGGTAATTGTGTTTGACTTATCCTTAATTACTTGCACTTGGTTGCCTTTAAAATCAGCAGTTGTAAGTGTAAAGCCCTTAAAAACATTTTCAACCGGAATTTGTTGCAAAATTTCATAATTCTTGCCCGAAATATTTACATCAAAAGGGTTTGTGGTTTCAGTCGGCGGGGTTTCGGTTGTGGGCGGATTTTCACCCTGCTGACGTCTTGTTACAACAATTTTATAGCTTTTTTGTGCACCGTTTTGCGCAGTAACTGTAAGGGTAATTGTGTTTGCACCAACAACAAGTGTGTTTGGTTTTTGAAGCGCTAATTTTGCTTTTGCATCAGCAGTATTTGCATAAACACGAATTGTTTGTGTTTCGTAAGGTACGCTTGCAGTGTAATTGGTACGATTAGCGTTAAATACAGGTGAAATGTTGCCAACGCTTAAAGAAAGTGATTTTAAATTTGCATTGCTTGGAAGTTCAACATCCTTAATATTAAGGGTAGCGCTTCCGCTGTTCAAATCAACATCACCGGGGATATTATTAACAACACAAGCAGCAACAGGACCTTCTACGGCAACTCTGGCACCGCCTGTAACCTTGCTCTTAAACACAAATGAATAAGACTTGCTTGCGGCCTTTGGCTCATCAATAACATTAATTTTGCCGGCGACATTAGCGTTGATGTCGGGGAAACTTGAAGAAACAAAGGTTAATTTATCGGCATCATAAGAAAGTACATAATCAAGACCGTTCATTGTTGAAGGTGCGGTAATTGTAGCGGTTACAGTCACATTGCTTCCAACTGTCACTGTGTTAGAACTAAATGCTATTACCGATTTACCCTCTGCAGCACTTGCAGGGAAAACAAAAATTGAAAATGTAAGCAAAAGCGAAACTAAAAGACATAAGATTTTTTTCATAATAAACTCCTTTTTTAGCGGTTTATTTTTTGTTTAAATTTACAAGCTCTAAAAGATGCATTCTAACAAGCACCAAGTCACTTATGGTAATTTTGCCGTTAACATCGGTGTCGGCAGCAGTTTTGTTATCATCCTTTAAGGTTGTTAACTCTAAAAGATGCATTCTAACAAGCACCAAGTCACTTATGGTTATTTTGCCGTTACCGTCAACATCACCTAATAAACGCGGTGGCTTTACAGCACCGGTTGTAAGTGTTAATTGACAAGGTGTGGTTGCGTTGACACTTATAATATAGTCGTTCGTAAAGCCCGTTTCGGATTTAACGGTGATTTTAACCGTATTATCACCCTGCACCAACGGATAGGTTGTAGCCGAAACAAGAGTTGCTTTATCAGGCACATCAACTTGAACGGTTGTATCCCCTTCTACCCGTAAAGCATAGTTATATTCGTATCTTGTAAAAGACGGGGTTAGACCATCAACAACAATGCTGTTTAAGTAATAGTTATTTAATTTAGTGTTATTTTCGGGTAAAAATGTGTTTTCTTTTGGTAAAGAATCATTAGCATAAACCGGAATTCTAAATACAAGCTGTGTTGTATAGTCGGTTGTATATAAGCTTCTTAAATTCTTTGCACTGCTTAAAGAGTCGGCAACATTTTGTGCGTATTGGTGGCTTATCTTGTTTTTATCTAAAATATTATAATTTTTGTAAAAATATGTGTCTTGATTATAATACGGGTTTACAGGATTATAACTGTTACCGCGATTCAGGTAACTGTTGCCATAAAACTTTGCACCGCCGATAATTGCGGCTGAACGGGTTGTCCACCCTTGATTGTATGCGTATGATGCACCGTTTTTAATAATTTGGTCGCTGGAGTTACCCGATGCCTTCACGTTAAAAAAGTTATAAACAACTGTTCCGTTATAGTCATAGCCCTTTGCTAAGGCATTTCCTTCCGAGCCCTGCTCTTGAATAATGGTTGAAGCTAAAATATAAGGGCTAACACCCGACTGTTTGCCGGCTTCCATAATAACGGCTGCAAAATCGCCGCCGTAATCAGTATCATTTGGGTCATTATAATTTTCAAAAAGCTTGCGGCCTGCGATAATTTTTTTAACACCCTCAATATTTTGCGAAGCGGCATCATAGCTTTGCTTCATAAAAATAAAAATATCATTGGGGTTTAAGAAATTTCTCGGGTCCATATAATATGCAATAACCTCACGCGATGCACCTTTAAGGTTGGCGTCAGCAGTTGCAAACACACCTGTTGACCAGTTGTACCAGCCATCCCCCATTGATGCCCAAGAAATTGCGTTTCTATCCATTATAAGCTTTCTTGGATAAACACTTTCAAGGGCTATTGCTTCGTTAAAGGTTATATTAATTTTGTCGGCTTGAAAAGCCCAGTTTGGATATTGTGCGTGTAGAATAGTTAGTGCTTCGTGATAGCTTTTTGGGAAATCGCTTAATTGTTCTTCAAAGGTTTTGTCAATTGTATATTTTGTAACGGTAATCATATCCTCGCGTACATAACCGCTGTATGTTTTACCGCCGTTTGTGTATGTAACAGCATACCATATATATGTTTTATTAGTTGCAGAGTTTTTTTCGTTATATAGGTCGTTTTTGCTGCCAGTAACTGTAACTATGGTTTCATCGGCAATGGTTATTACCCTACCCTCTCGTTTAGCGTCAGGTCGGATAATAACGCCAACCTTGTTAGTGCCGGGTTCGGTGATTGTACCAATCATTACGATATCTTTGTTGTTAATTTCCTCTGCTATAACAAATAAAGCGTTTGAAAAGATTGAAATTAAAAGTGTTATGCAAAGAAAGACCGATAACAGTTTTTTAAAGTTCAATTTTTTATCTCCCAAAGTCAAAATTTCTACAAATACAGTATATATTAAAATATATACTTTGTCAACGAATATAACCTTTTTACAAGATTTTAAAACAAAAATTTACAAAATTTTGCATATAAAAACCGACCTTATTTTTTAAGGTCGGTTAAAAATTAAAGCTTACGGCTCTCAATATAAAAACGCTTATCGCTTGCGTGGCCCATTGAAAAGGTTTTTCTTGGAAGTGCACCGTCAAGCTTTACTGCATCAAAAAGCTCATCCTTTTGCATACCGCTGAAAATAAAGCCAATTGTGTTTTCTTTTTTTGCAAGATTTATGGTAACATCTTCGCCGTGGATATAGTCAATTTCACCCTTTTTATTTTCATCAAGATATTTTTGAAGTGTGGCAACGGCTAATTTTCCTGTTGGTTTTACCGATATTTCACGAACAGTATCACCATAAACGCAGGTGAATTTTTGGGCATCTTCACCGTAATATTCCCCACCTGTTTTTTCAATAAAATCGTTTATAATCTCTTCGGGATTAACGCCAAAAATAATACGGTAAATTGGCTCAAAGTCTAACGACTTTTCGTGAATATTTACAACCTCAACCAAAGCATATCTTGAAGCTTCGGTTTTATTAAGCTCATAACATTCCTTTGCGGTTGCAAGCGAATGGTTGCCGTCACCAACCGCAAAAAGCATTTTATCATCGCTGTCAGCAATTAATGAATTTAATGCATTTTGTATGTTTTTAGCATCGTCACCATTTACCTTAAAGCCCTTAATACTACCGCTGTTTTGCATAAGGGTAAAATCATAAAGCTTTTTAAATGTGTTAGTTTTCTTGGCAAGCGGCTCGATAACAGTTTCGTTTTTATCGTCAATTAAAAGCATTATGTGTGGCATTTCAAGCGGTGCATTTTTTCTAATTTCAACGCGGGGCGGAATTCTTTCCAAAACAGTTGCTTCTGTTGAACGAATAAGGGCTTTTTCGCCTTTTATGTAAGAATAATCCTCTAAATCGATAAGACCAATAATACCGCGTCTTAATTTGCCGTCTGCAAGCGTTCTTTCAATATACACAAAAGAATCTTCAACCTCATTGAAAACGCCGTTATCAAGGTATTTTTGCATATTTTTATTGATTTTTTCAATTCTTTTAGCGTTTTCGTTCGATAGGTAACATTCAGGTAAAATTATGTTATAGGCAGAGGGCTTTTCACCAATAAAATTCTCAACCTCGGCCCAGTATTCCGGCTCGGAGGTATATTGGTCGCAAGCAACAACCGCCCATTTTTCAAAATCGGCTTTTGGTAATAAAATATTTGCGGGGAAAAAATTATTTTTCATAAAAAGCTCCTAAAACTATTTATAATTCGAAAACTCAACCGCGGTAACACAGTCATTTATTAAATCAACAAAAACACGAATTTTATTTCTTCTGTCACTTTTCGAAATGAAATAATCGAAATAATAATTATCATCAGTCACAGAATAAAAGTGTGACGGTGTTCCAAGTGTGTCAATTACATCAATAACTGTTGAATTGTTATTGATTCCGTTAACATTAAATTCGGGTGTGTTTTCGGTGTTTTCAATTCTGATTTTACTGATTTTGCACTTGTTTAAGCGTTTAGAAGAATTTGATGAATTGTAAAACTGTGCGGTAATGCTTGTGGTTTCATCATCAAATTTTAAGGTTATAGTTTCTTTTGCATAAATATAAGAGTTAGCGTTATATTCGCTTCCCTTTGCAATGTTAAAACCAATTTTATTAAGTGCCTCAAGGGTTGTCGGCACAGTTAATTCTTTTTGGTTGTAAGAAGCAATAATATCAAAATTTCTGCCAAGATATATATTGGCATAATTTTCTTCATCAAAAAGACTTATATCAAAATAATTTGCCATTTTTTTATCAAGTGAAACGATGTCAGGCATTTCAACAAGTGACGAAGATTTACTGTTGTTTGATGTAATATCACTTGATGTATCGGGCGTTGCACACCCAACAAGCAAAGTGAAAATTAAAACAACAGTAATAATTGTAAAAAATTTTGTAAATTTCATTTAATTTCTCCAAAAAAGTTATATATAATATCTTATAAAATTTTAGTTAAAAAGTCAACCTAATGTATTTGACAAAAAGCTTAAAATTTCAGTACTTACTCTTTGTGGCTCTACCAAAAAGCTAACGCCGTGGTCAGCATTTTCCACAAAAATTGCTTTTCCGTTCTTCCCTGCTGACTGTAAAGCCATGCGTGTCATTTCCACGGGTACAAAGGTATCTTTTTCACCGTGGATAAACATAACGGGAAGCTTGTTGTTTTTAAGCACTTCTTTCGTGTCTTCATAAACCGAAAATTTGCCAAAAATTTTTGCAAAAGCATTTAAAAAAGGTAGATAAAAACGTGCATCAATTTTAAAACGTTCAATGCCGACTTTTCTAATAATTTCCTGCGGTGAAGTAAAACCACAGTCTGCAATAATGCATTTTACATTTTGTGGTAATTTGTGCTTTAAAGCAAATAAAACTGTACTTGCGCCCATCGAAACACCGCTTAAAACAATATTTTTGGGAGCATATTTAGCGTTTATAAACTCGCACCAGTCAACAACATCATAAGATTCTTTAACGCCAAAGGTTATAAGCTTACCTTGACTTTTTCCGTGACTTCTTTGGTCAGCAAGTAAAATATTAAAGCCATTGTCATAATAAAATTTTAAAGCGCCGCAAAAATCGTGCGCGGAGGATGAGCGGTAGCCATGAAAGAGTAAAATTGTTTTGTCGGAATTATTGTCAAAATATCTTCCGTAAAGTCGTAAAGAATCATCCGATAAAATATAGTGTTCTTTTACATCAAAGTTATTTATAAAATCCATACCCGGTTGTAAAAGGTCAATATACGGGCGTAAAAACTCGTTAGCAGGTGATGATAAATCATCCAAATTACCGCTTTTACGGCGTACAAAAGCCATATTAAAGAAAATTAGCAAGACGCCAATAAACAAAAGAATAAATGTACCTAAAACAATTAAAATCCATTCCAAATAAATCACCTTTTATATAATACCACATTTTTTTAAAAAGTACCACAACAAATTTTAAAAATGATAAATTATATCTTGACTTTTAAGAATTACTGTGGTAAAATAGCAAAGTCGTACGGAGAGGTATCGAAGCGGTCATAACGAGGCGGTCTTGAAAACCGTTTGGCGCAAGCCACAAGGGTTCGAATCCCTTCCTCTCCGCCATTTTTTTATAATAATGCAATACAGCGTTTAACAATACTGATATGATAAATTTAATATCGCAATACAGCGTTCAACAATACGGAGTAGTACTCAAGTTGGTGACGGGCTTTGAATACGAGCGCTGCCTGTGGCAGATTAAGCGAGTATGAAATGGCGTAGCGGTCGACAAGTGAGATGCGGCAGCATCGAGCCGTCGGGCACCGCAAGAGGGCCGTGGCCGAGGAGACAACTTCAATTTTATACAATTTAATATCGCAATACAGCGTTCAACAATACGGAGTAGTACTCAAGTTGGTGACGAGGCGCCCCTGCTAAGGGCGTAGGTCGGCTAATCCCCGGCGCGAGAGTTCAAGTCTCTCCTACTCCGCCAGAAAAAAGACATCCTTTCGGATGTCTTTTTTCTTTTATATATTCAAAATTAAAACAGCAACATTGAAATAAACAATAAGTGAAACTGCGTCAACAATAGTTGTAATAAAAGGACTTGCCATAACTGCAGGGTCAGCACCAAGCTTTTTAGCGACAATTGGCAAAATCGAGCCAACAACCTTTGCAACAATTATTGCAATGAATAATGTAATAGAAACAACTAAAATTTCTTCAATATGGCGACCGGGGTCAAAGTTGTGGAAAATTAAATAGTCAATTAAATACATTTTTGCAAAATTAACGACCGAAAGTGCAGCGCTGCATATTAAAGCAACGCGAAGCTCTTTCCAAACAACTTTGAAAATATCGGAAAATTCAATATCACCAAGCGACAAAGCACGAATAACCGTAACAGATGACTGACTACCGCCATTACCTGCTGTATTCATAAGCATTGGTATAAAGGCAATAAGTGCGGGTACAACTGTTAAATTTTCTTCAAAGCTTGAAATAATAGCCCCCGTAAATGTGGCAGAAATCATAAGTATTAAAAGCCAGAAAATACGCGATTTAAAGGTTTGAAAAATGCCTGTTTTCAGATATGGTTTATCGGTTGGCGAAATAGCCGCCATTATTTCCATATCCTCGGTTGCGGCCTCCTGCAAAACGTCAATAGCATCGTCAACCGTAACTATACCAATTAAGCGGTTTTCTTTGTCAACAACGGGAAGCGCCATAAGGTCATATTTATCGAACATTGCGGCAACTTCTTCTTTGTCATCGTGTGTGTGTGCAAAAATGATATTATCCTCCATAATATCATCAATAACGGCATCATAGCTGTTTAAAAGCAAATCTTTAACCGAAACAATACCCAAAAGATGACGGCGCGCATCGGTAACATAGCAGGTATAAATCATTTCGCTGTCAACACCACGCTTGCGGATGCGGTCAAACGCATCGGCTACTGTCATTGATTTTTTAAGGTCAATATATTCGGTTGTCATAATACTTCCCGCGCAGTCATCAGGATATGCAAGTAATTGGTTAATAACCTTTCGTGTAGCAGCATCCGCCTGTGCCAAAATGCGCTTTGCAACGCTTGCGGGCATTTCATCAATGATATCAACAGCGTCATCCATAAAAAGCTCATCCATTACAGATTTAAGCTCTTTATCGGTGAATTTTTCAATTAAAAACTGTTGGCTGTCGCTTTCCATTTCAACAAAAACTTCGGACGCAAGTTCTTTTGGTAATATTCTAAAAACAAGTGCCAAGTCTTTTTCTTCAATATCATCTAAAATAACTGCAATATCAGCGGGGTTAAGCTCTGATAAAATTTGCTTAAGCTTTTGAAAACCTTTATTTTCAATAAGGGTAAATATTTCGTTTTCTAATTCTAAATCTATCATTTTTAACCCTCCTTAAAAAATCAAAATCTCCGTTATTTTTTAACGGAGATTAAATTTTACAAATAAATTTTACACCTTAAAATTTATTTTGTCAATCTTTTTTAATATTCAATAAATGTGCAATACCTGGTACGCTCTCCCCTTGTAACGCAGAGGTTGGAGACATTAAAGCGCCCGTTGACATAAATAAAATATTTTTAAACTGATTTTCTTCAAAACGGTGCATCACAAAGGATGCCAAAACCGAAGCCGAGCACCCACACCCCGAGCCACCTGCGTGTACATCCTGCTTATCGGAATTAAAAATTATATTGCCACAGTCGGCGTGACGGCATCTTAGGTCATATCCCTCTTTATCCATAAGTTCGTACAAAAGCTCTGTGCCTGTGTGCCCAAGGTCACCTGTATAAACAATATCATAATCTTCAGGTGTTGTATTAGTATCATTAAAATAATTTTTTAATGTTTCAGCTGCAGCGGGGGAAAATGTCAAGAGAACACCATAAA
>CAMFSU010000056.1 GCA_945983355.1 uncultured Clostridia bacterium
CGCCCGCAGGCATATCGCATACGCAGTATATATCGCGTTACAATGCAACATATCGCAAATCCGAAGGATTTATATCACTTTTTAAAATAACACTTGATTTTTCTATGTCTTTGTGTTATAATCTTTGAGCATGTGATTTCACTCGGTCCTTACGAGTGGGTTCATTGCCGAAAATTCGACATTGAAGCGGATGGTCCTCTGCCACAAGGCTTGGTTATGAACATCTGAAATTTTTAAGGAGGAAAAACTAATGGACGTAATTAAGGAATTAACTGCTGAACAACTTAAAAAAGAAGTTCCCGAAATCTTAATCGGTTCTACCGTTAAGGTACACGTTCGCATTAAGGAAGGCGAAAAGGAAAGAATTCAGGTTTTCGAAGGCACCGTTATTGCTAAAAACAACAGCGGCATTGCTGAAACCTTTACCGTTCGTCGTGTTTCTTATGGCGTAGGCGTTGAACGTGTATTCCCCGTACATTCACCTTCAGTTGCTAAGGTTGAGCTTGTACGCAAGGGTAAAGTTCGCAGAGCTAAGCTCTACTATCTCCGTGATAGAGTTGGTAAGGCCGCAAAGGTTAAAGAAAAGATTTAATCTACGGAAGGGGGACGGGTTTAAACCTTGTCCCCCTTTGCTTTTTTAATTTTAAATTACAAAGAGTGAAATGTATGAACGATTTATCAAAGGGCTTTGAAATCGATACCGATTTTGTTGAAAATGAGCCACCTGAAAAAACAACATTTAAAAGAGAGGTTATCGAAGGGTTGAGCGTAATTGCGTCAGCTCTTATTATTGTTGTTATTTTATTTGGCTTTGTTTTCAGAATTGCCGTAATCAGTGGCGACAGTATGAAAAACACCCTTATCGATAAAGAAATTGTCATTATAACAAATCTTAATTACACCCCAAAATACGGCGACATTGTAGTTATTTCACGCAATGCCGAAAATTCTGCAGAAAATATGCGTACGGATAACGGGCCGATTATTAAAAGGGTAATTGCCACCGAAAATCAAGTGGTGGATATCGATTTTGAAACGGGCACCGTTTATGTAGATAAGGTTCCGCTTGTGGAAGATTATATAAGCACCCCAACCCACCGCCAAGATGATATACAGTTTCCCGTAACTGTGCCAAAGGGCTGTATTTTTGTGCTTGGTGACAACCGCGAGGTATCACTTGACAGCCGCAGTAGTCGTATCGGTCAAAACGGTATGGTTGACACCCGATATATTTTGGGTGAGGCAGTTTTGCGTGTTTTCCCGTTCAGTAAAATCGGGAGGTTGGGACTCGATGGCTGAAAACAGACAAACAATTCAGTGGTTTCCGGGTCATATGGCCAAAACCAAGCGCAAAATTAAAGAAATATTACCGATAATTGATGCTGTGGCCGAGGTCGTTGATGCAAGAATTCCACTTTCCTCCCGCAACCCTGATTTAAAGGAAATTATTGAAAACAAGCCCCACATAGTTTTGCTTAACAAATGTGATATGGCAGATGCCAATGCTACAAAAGAGTGGATAGATTTTTATAAATCAAGCGGTATAACTGCTATCCCTATTGACTGTAAAAGCGGTAAGGGCTTAAACGCTTTTAAGGATAATGTAAAGCTTGCCCTTAAAGACAAGCTTGAAAGCTATAAGGAAAAGGGAATGGTTGGCAAACCCCTTCGTGTAATGGTGGTTGGCATACCAAATGTCGGAAAATCTTCCTTTATAAATAAAATTGCGGGCAGAACCCGTGCAAAAGCCGAAAACCGCCCTGGTGTTACAAGGGGCAACCAATGGTTTACTATTGATAAACAGTTGGAACTTTTAGACACCCCGGGTGTTTTATGGCCCAAGTTTGAGGATGAAACCGTGGGTGAGCATTTGGCAGTAACAGGTGCTGTTAAGGACCAAATATTAGATGCCGAGCTTTTGGCAATGCGGCTTTTAGAAATTTTGGCAAGCAATTACCCCGATTTACTCACCGCCCGTTATGGCGAGCTTGATTTTTCGCTTGATGCTTATGACCTATTGGCAGTTATTGGCAAAAAGCGTGGGATGGTTATTCGCGGTGGCGAAACCGACACTTTAAGGGCTGCAAATATGCTTTTAGAAGAATACAGAAACCAAAAAATAGGAAATATAACATTGGAGAGGGTAAAAAATGCCTGATTACAGTTATGAAAAAGCCGCTGAAAACAGCGGCTTTAATATAATATGCGGTGTTGATGAGGCAGGCCGAGGTCCGCTTGCGGGGCCTGTATGTGCCGCCGCAGTAATTTTGCCAAAGGATTTAGAAATTGAGGGGCTTAATGATTCCAAAAAATTAAGCGAAAAAAAGCGCGAGCAGTTTTTCGATATTATAACCGAAAAAGCGATTAGCTACTGTGTGGCATACGGTACACTTGAAGAAATTGAAGAAAAAAACATTTTAAATGCCACATTTCTTGCAATGAACAGGGCAATTGACGGCTTAAATGTAAAGCCTGACTTTGCACTTATTGACGGTAATAAAATCCCCACAGGCATAAAGGTGCCCGCAGCGGCAGTTGTTAAGGGGGATGCCAAGTCAATGTCTATTGCGGCGGCATCAATTTTAGCAAAGGTCAGCCGTGACCGACTTTTAATGGAATATGATAAAAAATACCCCGTGTATCAGTTTGCAAAGCATAAGGGCTATGGTACAAAATTACATACCGATTTAATTAAGGAATTTGGCCCATGTGATATTCACCGCTTTTCATTTTTGAAAAATATTTTGGGTGAAAAATAATGAATATCGGAAAAGTTGGAGAAAACGGCGAAAGGCGTGTAGCAGAATTTTTAAGAAAAAACGGCTTTTCGGTTGTGAAACGAAATTATCAATGCCGATATGGTGAAATTGACATAATTGCCGAAAACAAACAGTATATTCTTTTTGTCGAGGTTAAAACCCGCAAGGAAAATGCGCTTATTTCGGGAATTGAGGCGGTAAACAGCCACAAGCAACAGCGAATTGTTTTAGCGGCACAGGACTATATCACAAAAACCCTTTGCGAAAAGCAACCCCGCTTTGATGTGGCAGAGGTAACTGTCACCGAAAAGGCAGATGGTAGTATGGGCTTTAACCTAAAATATATTAAAAATGCTTTTTAGGTGAATTATGGACTTTTTTGATTTGCACTGCGACACCGCTTATGAAATGTATGCAAAAAAGCAGGACTTTTTAAAAAACACCCTTGCGGTTTCGGCCCAAAAGGGCGAGGTGTTTGAAAATTGGTATCAAACCTTTGCGGTGTGGCTGCCCGAAAACACTAAAAACCCGTTTAATTTTTATAAAGCGGTGCTTCGCAATTTAAAAGCCAAGCTTTGCGGCAATGTTAAGCCCGTTTTTGCGGTAGAGGGTGGCACAGTTTTAGAAGAAAAAATAGAAAATCTTTATAAATTAAAAGAAGATGACATAAAAATTTTAACACTTACCTGGAACGGTGAAAACGCTATCGCAGGCGGTGTTAAAAGTAACAAGGGCTTAACCAATTTCGGCAAAGCGGTTATAAAAGAAATGAACGCTTTAAATATGGCGGTTGACCTTTCCCACCTTAATGAAAAAAGCTTTTATAAAGCGGTAGAAATTGCCGAAAAACCCCTTGCAACACATTCAAACTGCAAAGAAATTTTTAATAATTCCAGAAATTTAAATGATGACCAAATTAAGCTTATTAAAGAGAAAAATGGCATTATAGGGCTTAACTTTTACCCGCAGTTTTTAGGCGGTAATTTTTATGATGCGGTTTATGAAAACATATTGCATTTATGTAATTTGGGGTGTGAAAATAACATTGCAATCGGTTCTGATTTTGATGGGGCTGATATGCCAAATGAAATGTGTGATATTGCTAAAATTCCCACTTTATATGCGGTTTTACAGCAAAAAGGGCTAAAAGTTGAACTGCTTCGAAAAATATTTTTTACAAATGCCTATAATTTTCACCTAAACCTTTGACAAATGGGGTTTATTATAATAAAATAAGGGAAGTAACCTGGAGGATGAAAACTTATGAATTATATCAGTACAAGGGATAAATCTATAAAAACTACCGCGGCGGGTGCTATTTCACAGGGTATCTCGGTTGAGGGTGGTTTGTTTGTTCCTGATACCTTCCCAAAATTTACAAAAGCTGATTTTGAAAAGCTTTGCGATATGGACTATGTCGGCAGGGCAAAATATGTTCTTAAAAACTTTTTAAACGATTTTACCGATGATGAAATCGACTATTGCGTAAAGGGTGCGTATATCGGCTCTTTTGATGATGAACAACCCGCGCCAATTTCAGTTTTGGGCGAAAATGCAAATATTTTAGAGCTTTGGCACGGCCCCACCTGTGCTTTTAAGGACTTGGCTTTACAGCTTTTGCCTTATCTTTTAACCACCTCTGCTAAAAAGGTGTCGGCGGGCAAAAAAATTGTTATTCTTGTTGCCACTTCGGGTGACACAGGCAAGGCCGCACTTGAGGGATTTTGCGATGTACCTAACACCGAAATTATGGTATTTTACCCAAGCGACGGTGTAAGCCCAATGCAAAAGCTTCAAATGGATTCTCAAAAGGGTGAAAATGTGCATGTTTGTGCTATCAAGGGTAACTTTGATGATGCCCAAACAGGCGTTAAAAAGATTTTCACCAATAACGAGGTTAAGGATAAATTAGCTGAAAATAATATGCAGTTTTCCTCGGCAAACTCGATTAACTGGGGTCGTTTGGCACCTCAAATTGTTTACTATGTTTCGGCGTATTGTGACCTCTTAAAGCGTGAGGGTGACCGCATAAATAATGGCTTTAACATTGTTGTACCCACAGGCAATTTTGGTAACATTTTGGCGGCTTATTATGCTAAAAAAATGGGTGTGCCGGTTAAAAAGCTTATTTGTGCATCAAATAAAAACAATGTTTTGACCGACTTTATAAACACCGGTAAATATGACCGTAACCGCAGCTTTTACACCACTATGTCACCGTCAATGGACATTTTAATTTCAAGCAACTTGGAAAGAATGTTGTTCGAGCTTAGCGGTGAGGATGACAAGGCAGTTGCAAAAATGCAAAAGGATTTAAGCGACAGCGGTACATTTACAGTAAGTGCTGAAATTAAAGAAAAAATGAGTGAGCTTTTCTTTGGCGGCTGCTGTGATGATAATGACACATTAAAAACCATAAACGACTTGTTTAACGAGTATGGATATCTTTGCGATACCCACACCGCAGTTGCAATGAATGTTTACAAGCAATATGTTGAAAAAACAGGTGACGATATTCCAACAGTTATAGCATCAACTGCTTCTCCTTACAAGTTTGCAAATAGCGTTTTGTCGGCTGTAAGTGACCAAAAGGGTGACAGTGAATTTGACACTGTAAGGGTGTTGAGCGATGTCACAAAAACCGAAATTCCAACTCCAATTAAGGCGCTTGAAGCTGCAACTGTTCGTTTTAAAGAAATTCGCGAAAAAGATGATATGTTAAATGCAGTTTATTCGGCTTTAAATATTTAAAAAATATCGCAAGACAAATAAAAAGCCACTGTTTTCAGTGGCTTTTTAAAAACTTGATTTTTATTTTGCCTTAAAGGTATCGCAACAAGTTTCTTGTGCGTTTGATGCCATGCCGTTACCAACGTGGATTTTGCCTGCTGAACAGGTGTTGTTAGCTGCGTGGTACATACAATTTTTTACGTCGCAAGAAATACAAACATTAGATTCGCATTTATTTTCCATGATAATCAAGTCCTTTCTGACCTAACGGTCTTTATTATTATGTTTTTAAAAGTTTAAAATATTCACGAAAGGGGAGAGTTTAAAATTGTCTATTTATGCCATTTCGGATTTGCATTTATCCTTTGGCAGTCATAAGCCGATGAATATTTTTCGCGGTTGGGATAATCACACCGAAAAATTAAAAGCAAATTGGAACCGCCTTGTAAAAGAAGATGACACTGTAATTCTTCCCGGTGATTTTTCTTGGGGCCTTAAACTGAATGAAACTTTGCCCGATTTTAAATTTTTAGAGGGTTTAAACGGTAAAAAAATTATTTTAAAGGGTAACCACGATTTATGGTGGAGCACCGTGAAAAAATTAAAAGAATTTTTAAGCCAAAATGAAATACACAGTGTAGATGTACTTTTTAACAACACAATTATTGCCGAAGGTCACGCAATAGCGGGTACACGCGGTTGGTTTTATGATGATAAGGCAGACAAAAAAATTATCGCGCGTGAGGTTGGCCGACTGGAAAAATCATTAACCGATGCCGAAAAAACAGGACTCCCGATTTTGTGCTTTTTACATTACCCACCTGTTTACAATGGTGAGGTATGTGAGGAGATTTTTTCTGTTATTAAAAACCACAACATTAAAAAAGTTTACCACGGTCATATACACGGCGCGGGACTTAATAACGCCACAAAGGAGTATGAAGGTGTCGAATTTAAGCTAATTTCTTGCGATTGTGTTGATTTTACCCCTGTTTTTATATTTTAATAAAAATATTATTAAAAAATAGTGGAAAATTTTGAAAGTGTGTGTTATTATATTAGTTGTGTAAAAAAATTTAGCATATATTATGCGGAGGTATAAAAATGACTTTAAAAGAAACAAAAAATTTAAGCGCAAACAGATATGAGCTTACAATCGCCATCAGCGCAGAAGAATTGGCTGAGGGTGTTAAAAAAGCATATAATCAAAGAAAGGATAATATTGCCATCCCCGGTTTCAGAAAGGGCAAAGCACCCTATGCTATGGTTATAAAAATGTATGGCGAAGAAGCATTTTATGAAGATGCTTTAAACATCCTTTATCCCGAAGCTGTTGACAGCGCTATTAAGGAATCAGGTCTTAAGGTAATTAACGATAAAATGGATACCGATATTGAATCAATTTCAAAGGAAGACGGTGTTGTTTTAAAGGTTGCTGTTACAACCTATCCTGAAATTGAAATTGGCAAATACAAGGGGCTCAAAGCTGAAAAGGTAATCGCAAAGGTTGAAGACAGCGAGGTTGACGCTCAGGTAAACGCTATGGCTGACCGCAATGCTCGTATGGTATCTATCGAAGACCGTGCAGCACAAAACGGCGACACCGTTGTTATCGATTTTGAGGGTTTTGCAGACGGCGTTGCTTTTGATGGCGGTAAGGCAGAGGGTTATTCTTTAGAGCTCGGCTCGGGTTCATTTATCCCCGGATTTGAAGAACAAATCGTTGGCAAGAACATCGGCGAAGAATTTGATATCGATGTTACCTTCCCCGAAGAATACGGCGCAGAAAACCTTGCAGGCAAGCCCGCAGTTTTCAAAATCAAGCTTCACGAAATCAAGTTCCGCGAGCTTCCTGTTATTGATGATGAATTCGCAAAGGATGTAAGCGAATTTGACACCTTGGCTGACCTTAAAGCCGACATTAAGGAAAAGGCATTGGCTCAAAAGACAAAAATCGCTGAAGAAGAAGCTGAAAATGATTTGGTTCAACAAATTGTTGACAGCATTAAGGGTGAAATCCCCGAAGCAATGTTTGAAAGCCGCTTAGAGCAAAGTGTTCAAGAATTTGGCTATCGCCTTCAAATGCAGGGCTTGGACCTTGACACATATCTTAAATATTCAGGCACCTCTATGGACGATTTCAAGGCAACCTTCCGTCCCCAAGCTGAAAGTCAGGTTAAGTTCCGTTTAGCCCTTGAAAAGATTGTTGAGCTTGAAAAAATTGAAGCTACTGAAGAAGAGCTTGAAGCTGAATTCAAGAAGATGGCTGAAGCTTACAATATGGAGGTTGAAGCTGTTAAGAATGCAGTTCCTGCTGAAGAGCTTGCAAAGGATGTTGCTGTTCAAAAGGCAATTGACTTTATTAAAGAAAATGCAGTTATCACTGAAGTAGAAGCAAAGAGCGAAAAAAAGCCCACTGCTAAAAAATCTACCGCTAAAAAGACCACAACTGCGAAGAAAACTACCAAAAAGGCAGAGGAAGCCGCTGAATAATTGATTATAAATCTTAAAAAGGGTTCATAATATTAAATGAAATTAAGCCGGCACATTCCCGTGCCGGCATCTTTTAACAAGGAGTGTATTTTTATGAGTTTTGTACCTTATGTTATCGAACAAACAAGTAGAGGCGAGCGTTCTTATGATATTTTTTCTCGCCTTTTAAACGACCGTATTATTATGCTTAACGGCGAGGTTAACGATGCTTCCGCCAGTGTTGTAATTGCACAAATGTTATACCTTGAAGGTCAGGACCCCGATAAAGACATTAACTTTTATATTAACAGCCCCGGTGGCTCGGTTTCGGCAGGTATGGCAATTTATGACACAATGCAATACATTAAGTGTGATGTCAGCACCATTTGTATGGGTATGGCTGCAAGTATGGGCGCATTTTTGCTTTCTGCGGGTGCAAAGGGCAAGCGCTTGGCACTTCCCAACAGTGAAATTATGATTCATCAGCCACTTGGAGGCACAAAGGGTCAGGCAACTGAAATTTTAATTCACGCAAGACATATTGAAAAAACCCGTGCTAACTTAAACCGAATTTTGTCTGAAAATACAGGCAAACCGCTTGAACAAATCGAAAAAGATACCGAAAGAGATAACTTTATGACCGCTAATGAAGCAATGGAATACGGTCTTGTAGATAAAGTAATTACTAAGAGGTAAAAATAATGCCAAATAAAGTTGACAGCGAAATTCGTTGTTCCTTTTGCGGTAAAACGCAGGAGGAGGTAACCCGCCTTGTAGAAGGTCCTGGGGTTTACATTTGCGATAACTGTATTGAGTTTTGCTCATCCCTTTTGTTTGATGATGAAATTGCGGCACACAAGGGCAAAAAGAACAAAAAGGAAAAAGAATTTGTTTTGCCCACCCCACAGGAAATTAAGGCACAGCTTGACCAGTATGTTATAGGTCAGGATGAAGCAAAGAAAACCCTGTCGGTTGCGGTGTATAACCACTATAAACGCATTTTCAAAAGCACCGATAATGATGTTGAGCTTCAAAAAAGCAATGTTTTAATGCTTGGTCCAACAGGTGTTGGTAAAACACTTTTGGCGCAAACCTTGGCAAAGTGCTTAGATGTGCCGATTGCTATTACCGATGCTACCACTTTAACTGAAGCGGGTTATGTTGGTGAGGATGTTGAAAATATTTTACTGCGTCTTATTCAAGCGGCAGACTATGATATTGAAAAGGCCGAACGCGGTATAATTTATGTTGATGAAATCGATAAAATTGCAAGAAAAAGCGAAAATGCATCCATCACCCGTGATGTTAGCGGTGAGGGTGTTCAGCAAGCACTTTTAAAGATTTTAGAGGGTACTGTTTCTAATGTTCCGCCGCAGGGCGGCAGAAAGCATCCCCAACAGGAATTTATTCAAATTGACACCACAAATATTTTGTTTATTTGTGCAGGTGCTTTTGATGGTATTGAAAAGGTGATTGAACGCCGTATCGGTGGCAGCAGTCTTGGTTTTGGTGCAGATGTTAAATCTCCCAAAAGTAAAGAGGCCGAGGCGCTTAATATGGTTGCCACTCACCAAGACCTTGTAAAGTTTGGCATTATACCCGAGCTTGTCGGCCGTATGCCTGTAATCACCGCCTTAAAGGGTATGGATAAGGAAACCTTGGTCCGCATTATGCAAGAGCCCAAGAATTCTATCATTAAGCAATATGAAGCACTTTTTAAAATGGATGGCATTGATTTAATGTTTGATAAAAAGGCAATGGAAAAAATCGCCGAGCTTACTATAGAACGCAAAACAGGTGCGCGTGGTCTTCGTTCTATAATCGAGGGTGTTTTGCAGCCACTTATGTTTGAAACACCGTCTGACAAGACAATTAAAAAGATTATAATTACCGAGCAAACCGTTTTAGGCGGCGAGGCAGAGGTTATAAGAATGTAAAACTAAACACCGCTGATTTTAAATCGGCGGTGTTTTTATACCCGAAACTTGACAATTTTTTATTATTGGTATATAATAATCTAATTCTATTATACATATTAAAAGAGGGGGGCATTTTTAGTGATAATTTGGGATTATTTGGTTGAAATTTTCGCAAAGTCAACATCAGACTGGAAATTTGTTTTTGAAATTGCTTTAAGGGTTGTTTTGGCAGTTATAATCGGTGGCATTTTCGGTAGCGAGCGTGCCCGCCACGGCCGTGCTGCAGGTATGCGCACCCATATTCTTGTTTGCCTTGGCGCTGCTTTAACTTCTATGACAGGTGTATTTTTGGCCGATTATATGAATTATACAGGTGATGTCACCCGTATTTCGGCACAGGTTGTGTCTGGCATAGGTTTTCTTGGCGTTGGTATGATTATCATTAAAAATAACAATGTTGTTTCAGGTCTTACAACGGCGGCAGGTATTTGGGCAACAAGTATTGTCGGCATTGCTTTGGGTTGCGGTTTTTATGCGGGTGCTATGATTTCATCGCTATTTATGTTTATAGCAATTGTGCTTCTTTCAAAGCTTGAAAGATATAAAAGGCGTAATGAGGTTGTTTACATAGAAATTGATGATATGTATAAAACCAATAGGGTAATCAATCAGGTTAGGGAATTAGTTAATCACGAATGCCCCTATAAAATTTTGCCTGCAAAAAGCGGTTACAGTAAGCATATCGCTATAGTAATGATAATAGAAAAACAACTCAAGTTTGATATTTCTAAGGTTTTAGAACTTGAAAATGTTGTTTTTGTGGATGACGAAGAATAATTTAAAGCAGAGAGCTTGGCTCTCTGCTTTTTCATTTTGTTGACAATTGTCTGTTAGTAAAGTAAAATTAAAATAAAGGATAATATTAAGGGGTATTGTTATGAAAAAAATATTGGCAATTATTTTAGTGCTACTATTGGCATTTTCTTTAACAGCTTGCCGTGATAACAGCGGTTGGACTGATGACGGTCAAATAAATATTACAAAATCGGCTGTGGAAGATATTATAAACGGCGAATTTGAACCCCCAAAAAACATTATTTTTATAATTGGCGACGGTATGGGTGTAAATGATATAGAAGCTACCGAAATTTACAGCGAGAAAAAGTTTGATTTCGGTCTTGTAATAAATCAAATAAAAAATCAGGGACTTGCAACTACATATTCAGCCGATAATAAAGTGACCGACTCGGCAGCATCGGGTACGGCACTTTCGACAGGTGTTAAAACAAACAATGGCTTTATTGGAAAAGACCCACAGGGTAACGACCTTAAAACTATGGCCGAATTGGCACGCGAATGCGGTAAAAAGGTCGGCATTATTACCAACGAGGACATAAACGGAGCAACCCCAAGCGCTTTTACCGTTCACAGTGATTCTCGTGATAACCGCAAGGAAATTATAAATAAGTTTATAGCTTTCAAACCCGATGTGCTTATGGGTGTTGATTATAACAGCGTTTTTGTAGCACTTAATGATGAAGAACGCCAAATGTTTGAAAACGATTATGTTGTTGCAAAGAAATTTGAAGATTTTGAAACCGCAGCAGCAACCGACCCTGAGGCAAAAAAGCCTTTTATCGGCTTTATAGAAAAATATTCTTCGGTTGCATCTTATAACTTGGCACAAAGTGCAAAGTTTGCCTTTGACCGCCTTAAAAATGATAACGGATTTTTTGTTATGATTGAAAGTGCGGGTACAGATAAAGCAGGTCATAATAAGGATATGAATGGCAAAATTGCAAGTGTTGTTACCCTTGACCGTGCGGTAGCGGCGGCGCTTTTGTTTATGAAGGAAAATCCCGACACTTTGCTTATTATAACATCCGACCATGAAACAGGCGGTGTTTTGAAACCGACAGGCAATGAAAAATATTTAAACGACCTTTGCACAACCTCAAGCCACACTGCCACCGATGTTAAGGTGTTTGCAGTGGGCAAGGGCAGTGAATATTTTAAAGATAAAACTGTTGACAACACCGACATTGCAAAGTTTTTGATAAACGCAATTAAGGGCAACTAATTTTTAAAAAAGAAAATTATAAAAGCGAGGTGAATTTCACCTCGCTTTTGTTTTAAATATTTTATTAAATAGAATTTTTATAACCGGTGATAATGCTTTCAATCGTGGAGCCGGATTTTACTCCGTGATATGCTTGTGAAGAACGCCAACGGTCAGTGTTGATGGATTGGTCGAAACCGTTAAAGATATTGGAGTCATAGTCGTTGCATTGGGAGGTGCCGTGATAAAGCTCACCAAGCTGTTCCCATTTTGTAGTTCCATCTGTATCGGTAACCTGTGTAAATACTCCGATATAAACATTTTTAATTGTAGACCAAATTCCTGCATCCGATAAATCATCGGGTGTCATATAAATTGTCATTTCGGCCTTACCGTCATTATCCAAATCTTCTTCCTTAATCATACAGGTCAGATTTGTTTTGGTAAGCTCACCCGTTTGCGGGTCGGCAAGCATAAGGTGCAGATTTCCGTCAAACAATTCGTCTAAAACCTTGGTGTCATTGCTCGAGCTTCCTACTACGTTACCTACATAAGCACCGGTAGTACTGCTTTGGTCCATAATGCCGTCAAGTCTTGCGTGGTCCTCGGGT
Organism: uncultured Clostridia bacterium; assembly: GCA_945983355.1. Taxonomy (GTDB): domain Bacteria; phylum Bacillota; class Clostridia; order Oscillospirales; family Acutalibacteraceae; genus UBA737. The sequence goes on from CAMFSU010000056.1 coordinate 12,551, forward strand.
GTGTTCAAAATCTTTTTAAAGGCTTCAAGTGCACCGTCAACGGGAGAGGTAATATGCTCGGGACTGATTTCATCAAAGGGCTTAAAAACAAAATTCAATACAGAATTTAGGGTTGCGTTGGAAAAATCGGTAGCAGTATCCGCAAACTTAAAGGTAATTTCGTATTGATGCCTTTGCTGAGGATTAATTTTGGTTACGTCATCAGCCATAACACCGTCCACCGTATACGGGCGCTTAAGGTTTGTTAGGGTATAGATGATATTTGTATTGTCGTAGCCTTCAAGGGTACTGATAACACCGTCAAAGCCTTGCACAACCTTTGAATTGTTAAATACAGTAATGCGAAAGGTTAATTCGGTTCCCTTGGGAACGGTAACAGCGCTTTCAAAAACACTTCTGTAGTAATTTGTGCTTGTAAAGGCGCCGTCACCGGAAAGGTATTCGGTATCAATGATATATACGATTTCAGGATAATCAAACTCATTAAGCGAAACCATAAGATTTTTTTGTTCGGGGTTTACCCTGTCGGTTGTATAATACCATGTTGCATAAACACCGCCAAAGGAGGAAAGCAGCAAAAGGCATAAAAGAATCGGCAAAAAGCGTCTAATCATCTTTTCCACCTCTTGTTGAAACAACCGCTTTCTGAGAACTCAAACTTATATCAAAATCATTTAATTGGTGATTTTCCGATTCTATTTTTATTAAACGCGCCTTTGCTTCGTTTTCAAGCTTTCTTTCAAGAATAGGGGTAACTATTGCAGCAAACAAAATAAGAATGATACAAAGCCACCCGGCAGGGGACTGCATAAACAAAATGAAACTACCAACAAAGGGAACACGCTCACCCTTGTAAATGCCCTGCATCTGACTATAAAGCACAGGGAATTGGTCGGGGTTTAAAACAGCATCACCTTGCAGCAAGAAATGACGGCAATCGGGGTGCTTTTCATTCGGCTCTTCAATGCCTACAATACGGTGGATAATATAGGTGTCGTTTTGTTTATAAACAACAATATCATAAAGCTTGATTTCTTCTTCTTTTGGTAGATGGTGTGTAATAATCAAATCAAAGGTTTGAATTTGGTCGGTAAGGTTGTTTTTGAAAAGATAGGTGTTCTTTTCGTTCCTTGTTGCCATTGAAGATGTTTTAACAACTTTAAGGGAAGGGATGCCATTAGGTGCTTTGTCTTTGGTGAACTGCAAATGTAAGGAGAAAGCGAAGGCAGCTAAAAGGGCAACACAAACAAGCAAAGAAACCACATTAACACAAATTGTTGTTATGCGACTAGTCTTTGCTTTTTTTTCTTGCTCTTTTTTTATTTCTGCGTCTTCTAAACCGTGCTTTATAAGTTTAATCTTTTGCTTCATAAATGTAGCAATAATATACGAGAATAAAAGTGTGAATAACGAAAAAACTATGAAGCACAGTATGAAAACATAGGTTTCATAAGCTGTCATAAAAATCACCAATTAAAGTTCGACTATCCTATGCCAAAGCATAGGATAGTCATGAAACATTTTTAGTTAGAAGCAGCGCCGGCAGTGCTACCATCGGTTACGCCGAATACAATCTGACCTTTGCTAAGTGCAGTATTGTATGCATCGTATAATGTTTTGGTATCCAAAACGAATTCAGTTAAAATAAGGTGATTAGAGATTTCTGCGGCACTAAGAGTGAAGGTAAAGGTACCGTCACCTACAGGTGCCCAAACAACATCATGGGTTCCGTTGTGCCCCGGGTTTAAAGCAACGATGGCTTTTGAGCCGTCGCCGTGACCGTCGTCGAAGGTCCAAGCATCGTTACTGAGCGAGAAACTATACTCTGTAGGAACGCCGGACTCCTTAATTTCAACAGGAGCGTGGGTTGCGGGGGTGAAGGTAACAACGATTTCACCTGCAACCTGAAGTGATGTGGTGTGGGTTGTGCCAGACTTGGGGTCGATGGTGAGAGCGAGGGTGCTTCTGTCGATTTTGTATGTACCGTAGCTGCCCGCGTAAACAACGCTGGTAAGGTTCATAGCGGTACCAACCGATTCATCAGCAACGTCAGTGGTTTGTGTATAGGTCCAAGTAGCATACACGCCACTGATGGTAATGCAGAGCATCAATGCGATTAAAATACTTAATTTTTTCATAATATTACTCCTTTATTAAAATATGATAAACTAATTATATCACTTAAAAAAATAAAATTCAACGGGTTTTGAAAAATTTTCGTCATCTATACTAAAAGAAAAATTCACATAGTATAAATCTCCTTTAATCTTAAATAATAGTATCACGATTTGAATTTAAAGGAGTTTTTTACACGCTTTGCGTGGCAAGGTGCTCGCGTACCCAATCAAAACCCTTGGTTTGTAAGGGCTGTTATTCCGAAAGAGATAAGAAGAATGATGAGAATTTGCACGGGAGATTGTTTTCATAACACATTGACACTTTTCGACAAGTTTTGTATTGCACTACATAGTGTTATGGAAAGAAAAAAACAACGAATTGATTTATTTCTGCTTTTATGATATACTGAAAAAAATAAAGGAAAGAAGTTCGTATATGGAAAAAAGGAATTATAATATTGATTTGTTTCGTATAATTGCGGCGTTTCTTGTAACTGTATTACACGTATTGGGAAAAGGCGGAATATTGAACAGTACTTCACCAAGCGAAACAAATTATTGGATAGCTTGGTTTTTAGAAATTTTTGCTTACTGTGCGGTTAATTGTTTCGCTTTAATAAGTGGATATGTAATGGTTAACAAGACTGTAAAAGTAAAAAATATGCTCGGTTTATGGTTTCAGGTTTTATTTTATTCGTTATTGTTTACCTCTTTGTTTTTTGCTTTTTTACCTGAAAGTAGAAGCATTAAAAATTGGGTTGTTGCGGTTATGCCAATATTAGGAAAACAATGGTGGTATGTATCTTCATATTTTGCGTTGTGTTTCTTCATCCCGTTTTTAAATAAAGCCATAAATAATATTTCTCAACAAACATACAAAAAAATTTTACTGTTAATTTTGTTTGTAATATGTTGCATAGACTGTGTTCTTCCTATAGATGCTTTTACCCTTAATAATGGTTATTCTGCTATTTGGCTTATGATTGTGTATTTGTTTGGTGCATACATCAGGAAGTATAATATATGCGAAAAAATCACAGCATTTAAATGTATTATGGGTTATTTTTCAATGATTATATTAACTTTTGTAAGCAAAATTACAATTTGGTTTTTAACAAAAAGTATTTTTGGTCAAGCGAAATTTGAGGACACATTTATATCGTACATATCTATTACAATTTTATTATCTGCAATTTTTTTGTTGCTGTTTTGTTTAAAAATAAAAATAAACAATACCGCAACTAAACTTATTTCTTTCGTTTCTCCTGCTGCATTAGGGGTTTATTTAATACATGTTCATCCGCTTGTTTTTAATTTTCTTATTAATAATGCTTTTGTTTCGTTTGTGACCAAATCGCCGATTGTTATGATTATTTGCGTAATATTGGCAAGTTTGGCTATATTTGTATTGTGTACAATAATCGAATTGTTGAGAATAGAAATTTTCAAATTAATAAAGGTGAGCAAACTATCCGAATTCATTGCACGAAAAATTAATGATTTTTATTTAAGAGTTTTTGAAATGAAACTGAAGTAATATTATGAAAGCAACAGGTATTGTGAGAAGAAATGATGAATGAGGTATAATAACACCAAGAGCTATAAAGCCGCATAAACACTGGGGGTTGCAAGTTTGCCCCACCCGACGCATTGGTGTCAAAAACGGGTTTTCGGCGATTTTAGAAAGGCACAAAATACATTCTAAATATGCGTCAGAAATACATACTCTGAGCAGCCAAAATTAAATATTCAAACTGTCACAAAGCCGAATGAGTTTTGATACTCATCCGGCTTTTCATATAAGGAAAGGAAATTTTCAAAAAAACTATTGCATTTTCAGCAGCTATATGTTATATTTGCATTAGTGCAAATTGCACTGGTGCAAATTCTTGTTTGTTTTTGACTATATAAGCAAGAGGTGATGAGATGGCTCGTGCAGGAACGACCACAAAATACGAGATCGTACAAACGGCATCTGAGTTCTTTTTTACGGAAGGCTTTTCCAATACTTCTCCACGAATGATTGCGGAAAAACTGGGACTTAGTACCGGTAATATTACATATTATTTTAAGAGTAAAGAGCATTTGCTACTGACTACCGTTGAAGAGCTGTGCAACTTCCAGTGGAATATGCTGGAGGCGGAAATCGATAAAGGTATCGGCTCGGCGGCCTCTATCTGCCTGGAAACGATGACAGTAGCCGTAGCCTGTGAGGAAAGTGAGCTTGCAAGAGATTTCTTTATCGCTACCTTCCAAAGCCAACTTTGTCGCAATCATCTGCGTCAAAATCACGTTGAGCGGGCAAAGAAGATATTTGCGGCGGAATGTGATGGCTGGACAGATGAACAGTTCCATCAAGCAGAGCTTCTCATTATGGGACTCCAATATTCTGCCATTGTTCCAACCGATGCAAACATTCCTCTGAAAATGAGGCTCTCCGGAGCACTGAACCAAATTTTGAGCATCTACAATGTGGATGAAGAAACACGGCGAGAGGAAATTCAGAAGGTTTTGGATAAAGACTGCCGTGAAATCAGCAAGCGAGTGCTGGAAGCATTTACAGACTTTGTCAAGAAAAAGAATGCGAAGACGCTCAACGAAGCACAAAATGCTCTTTCAAAGAAAGAAGCCTAATTGTTTTGCCAGCAAACAACGGCGAGAGCCGACTTCTATAATCCTAATACGGAGGAAACGATATGAAAACGAAAACACAATTTACAAATCGCTTGCTTAGCCTTGTGCTGGCACTTGTGATGGTGGCGGGTATGCTGCCGACAATAAGCTTTACGGCAGGTGCGGTAGAAACCGAATACGATGGCGTGATCGGAGAGCTTTACTACAAGGTTGACCAAGAAAATAACGTAACGACCATTTTCGGCAATGGCGCTTTGAGCTCGGTGTCATCATTGGCAAACGTAATGACATCCAACGTCGTCATCGAAGAAGGCGTAACATCCATTGGTAACACTGCTTTCCGAGGCCTCGTCAGTCTGGAAAAGTTAACTGTTAAGGGCGACGTTACCATTGGCAACTATGCTTTCCAAGGCTGTGCCAGTCTGGAGACCATTACTTTTATGGGCAACGTCACCTCTGTTGGTCGCAACGCTTTCTATGGCTGTGCCAGTCTTACCAACATAAATTATTATGGAACCACAGAGCCGAGCTACACAAATACTCTTAGTTACATTACGCTCTATTCGTTAAACGGTGTTCCTTTCTGCGGTTTAATACCAAGCAATTCTCCCGCCACAGAGGTGTCGGGGTGGAATACGAATATGGTTGCTTATTCAGATGGAGTTACACAATATTTCACATATAACAATTATCTTTACCAAGTGAAATATACAAACCTGAAAACGGTTTCCGAGACACGGATTGACTATGATAGATATGGTAATATGATCTGTCTAATTTCTTCTTCGGTCCATGTGAATCTATATGCCAGCGATCTCGGACAACGGATCACAACAGATATGTTCCCCCAAACTCCGGGAGGTGTGCTTAATTGCTATAGCAGTTATGAGACCAAGGTGATTGATACCAGTAAGCCTGTGGTTGTAATCACTTGTATCGCCGTAAACGAGCCAACTTGGAGTTGGAATGGTACAGCCTCTGCCACAGCCACCTTTATCGCAAAGGATGCCGATGTTTTCACAAAAGCCAACGCGACCATTTCTTCCGAAACCGTTTCAGAGGCGACGAACTGCCAGACAAAGGAGCAGATCAAGTATACGGCTACTGTTACCTTCAACGGTCAAACATATACCGATACAAAGAGCGTGTACGGAGCTGTCGGTCCGCATAGCTATACTTACACCGCGGATGGCAACACCATCACCGAAACCTGCGACAACGGCTGCGGACACACCGCAACGGCTACGCTGACAGCTACCGATGCCACTTATGCCGGCTCTCCTATTACTACGGGTGCCTATGTGATCTACTCCGACGGCTGGGCAGGCTCTCAGGAACACGGCGAGATTACATATTCAAACAATCTGAATGTAGGTGATGCTACCGCAAAGGTAACGGTTGAGGGTAAAGTGCTGACGACCACCTTCAAAATCAACGCGGCAAAGATTTCCGGTGCTGCCGTCACCCTTAACCCCACAAGCGGCACCTATACCGGAACAGCATATAACCCGTCTGTTTCTGTTACTATTGACGGTTTTGGTACACTTGTAGAAGGTACGGATTACACCCTTTCTTGGAATAAAACCGGGTTTACAAACGCAGATACCTACACCGTTACCGTAACCGGCAAGGGCAATTTTGAAGGCACGACAGAGCGGACGTTCACGATCAATGCCGCAAATCTTGCCGATGTTAAGGTGGAGCAGGTCGGAACGCTGACCTATACCGGCGAAGCGCTGACCCCTGCCGTTTCTGCAAATGCGGTCGCCGTCAATAATCAGCCGATTACCTTTACCTACAGCACGGAGTCGGAAGGTCCATACAGTACTGAAATACCTTCCTTCACAAATGCAGGCTGGGCGCATACAGTTTACTATATCGCCACTGCAGATAACCATAATACATATTACGGCAGCTTCCTTGTGGAGATAGAAAAGGCTACCGTCACCGAACCGACTATCGCAAGCAAGCCTTACACCGGCTTTGCACAGACGGCAGACATCACAGATACAGAACTCTACACAGTCGTTAAAAATGACGGCGGTACGGGAGTAAAGCTGAACGGTTATTACGACGTTGTTCTTAAGCTGACGGATAGCGCCAACTACAAGTGGAGCACCACTGATAATGCACAGGTTACTTTGCAGTTTAAGATCACTTGTGCGGAAAATGAATGGACGGTCGATCCGTCTATCACCGGCTGGACTTACGGTGAAGCCGCAAAAGCGCCTGTGGGTGAAGCCAAATTCGGTGAGGTTTCCGTGGAATATTCCGGCACGACGAACGGCGGCGCAGCCTACAACGGCGTAGCTGCACCCACCGAGGCGGGTAGCTATACAGCCACCTTTATCGTACAGGAAACAGAAGACTATAAGGGTCTGGAAACATCGGTTGATTTCACCATCGCAAAGGCTGACCAAGCGGCACCGACAGGTCTTACGAAGACGGATACAACTTATTTTGGCAAAGCAGACGGTAAAATCTCCGGTCTTACATCTGCGATGGAATTCCGCAAGGAAGGAGATTCCACTTATACTGCCGGTTTCGATGGAACTCTCGAATATCTTGCGGCAGGAACCTATTATGTACGTTATCAGGGTGATGCGAACCACAATCCGTCTCCCGATGCTGTTGTAACTGTTAACGCCGGCAGGAAATTGCAGATTATTGTTCCGCAAAATCAGGTGGGTTACACAGTAACGGTCAATAAGACTGAGATGGAATACGAGGGCAGCTATACGCTCAAGGTCGAAATCCACGAAGGCTATACCGCTACAGAGGATTTCAAGATCATCATCTCAAACTGGGAATGCGGTCAACAAGCAGGTGTTGAAGAAACCTATATGAATGCCATTGCCGACCAGATTATTGAGGTGCGGGGCGTTGCAGACATCACTCCGCCTGCTGCTGAAATCAAGGTAAAAGAAAACAAGTGGACTTCCTTCTGGAACAACCTCACCTTTGGTCTTTTCTTCAAGGAAACGCAGGACGTTACCATTGACGCAACAGATAAAGGCAGTGGCGTAAAGAGCATTCAGTATTATCTTTTCGACAGAGAACTGGAACGTGACGAAGTAAGGTCAATCACTGATTGGGTCGACTATAACGGCACATTCAAGGTCAATCCCGATAACACGTATGTGGTTTATGCCAAGATTACCGATGTTGATGGTAATGTAGAATACATCAACTCCGATGGTATCGTATTGGATGCCACAGTTCCCGTTATCGAAGGTATCGAAAACGGCAAGACCTACTATACAACACAGAGATTTAATGTAAAGGAGAGTAACCTTGAGAGCGTTACTGTCAACGGTAATCCTTCTATAGCATTCGCCTTGGGTGGAAATGTAGATAAGACATATGTCGTTGTTGCAACCGATAAGGCGGGCAATTCCGCCACCGTTACCGTAACGATGAAGCCTATTAAGGAGTTAGCAAAAGCAACGGAAGATCTTGGCAACGATAATGTCACCTCTGCTGATATTCCCGCTTTGCACGAACTGATAGAAAAACTGAACGAATTGATCGCTGACCCGAATACTTCCGATAACGGCGAAAAAGAAACCTTAGAGCAGCACAAGGTCATTGCGGAATCCTTGCTTAAAACCATCGAGGATGCAGCCAAAGCTGTTGATACCGAGAACATCGAAAAGGTTAAGGGTGTTACCGCAGAGAATGTAACACCGGAAGATAAGACCGATTTGGAAAAGGCAATGGAAGATCTTGAAAAGGCCCTTGAGGACAACGGCGGCAACTACACCGATGACGAAAAGAAAGCCATTGCGGACAATATTAAATGTATCGATGGTGCGCTTGAAGTTATCGGCAATGTGGAAACAGTCGAAGAACGCATCTCCAAGCTGCCTGCGGTCGATACCGTGAAGCCTGACGATGAAGAAGCGGTCAAGGCGATTACCGATGCACAGACCGTCTACAATGCTTTGTCCGACTACGAGAAGTCCCTTGTGGATGAAGCTGCCAAGGCAAATCTGGATAAGCTGGTGGCCGCTATTGTGGCCTACGACATCGTAGAGGGCGACGGCAGCTCCTGGACAGAGGACAGCGACCATAACATCACCTTCGTCGTCAACGGTTTGTTCAGCAAGTTCGTTGGCATCAAGGTTGATGGTAAGGATGTTGACAAGGCTAACTATGAGGTTAAGGCCGGCAGCACCATCATCACTCTGAAGGCATCTTATTTGGATACTCTCGCAGTTGGTGAACACACCATCACCGTGGTCTACACTGACGGTAGTACCGATGGTACTTTCAACGTCCATGCAAAGGCAAATTCTCCTGCAACCGGAGATAACAGCAATATGTTCCTCTGGATCGCACTTCTCTTCATCAGCGGTGGTGCAGTTATCACACTGACCGTTGTTGACAGAAAAAGAAGAATGGCAAGCAATAGATAAATAGAGATTAACCCTAAAGGGCGATGACAGAATCCGTCATCGCCCTTTTCACATCTCAATTTGAAATTAAAAAAACAATTGGAAATTCTACTCATAATTTCTACAAAAAGTGTGATACTAATATCACATTAAAAACGTAAAAGAGGAGATTTATATATGAAAGCAACAGGTATTGTTAGAAG
>CAMFSU010000057.1 GCA_945983355.1 uncultured Clostridia bacterium
ATACAGACATTTTGCGTCATCAGCTTGTTCTCAGAAGCCGGAGACTGTCTGTATTTTTTGTTTACGGCTCTTGCGTTGCCCCATTTTGCAGAGCCGTGTTCTTCACGCCTTCGGTAATTTTTCTGTGTTGAGAAGTAAATCCCGATACCCATTGCATAGCAGAGAAGCAAAACGAGGACAGTTTTTAGGCTGTCCTCGCATAGCTCAATATGGAATGGGTTGTTGAACGCTGTTAATAGGCTCGGCAGTATTTCCGGCAATCCTCCTTTTACAGAGGGTGCAATCAGAAGTGCCAGCCATACGACCGGGATAATACCGATGACGGAAAGAATGATAGCAGACTGCCTTTCGTTATCTCGATTCACAGGAGCGTTCCTTTTCGATAACTCTGAACTTTTTCTTTGGGGCAGTTCCGACCTTAATGATAAGGTCGTCCACCGCATCGGTAGATTTACCCTCGTTCATCAAATCTGTTTTCTCGTCGTTGAGAGAACGGATTATAATGCCGTGTTCATAATCGTCCAATGCGATATGATACATTTCTTCCTTTGCCATAGTCTCACCTTATCTTTCGTAGTCTTTGCTTCGTTCCTGCTTCTTCTTGTAAAGCTCATCGGAAACACGGGAGTGAATATCCGCCATTGCGTTTCTCGTTTTGGAAAGCTCATAGCGAATGTCCTTCGGCTCTTTGCCGGCGAGCTTTTCAGGGATACGGTTGATAGCAAAATTCTGTGTATCGACGCCGTACTTCTTGCAAAGCATATAGCCGATACATACCGCCTGAAAGCCCATATCCGCTCTGCTGTAACTATCGCTGTTGATAGAGAGCTGTGCGTGGCCAAGTTCCTGTGCTACGCACTGAGCGACCGCAACACTGTCTCCCACATCACGCTTTACATACAAGGTCTGTTCCTCGTTGTTGTAAAACGCCGCCATATTGGGATATGGAAGCTCGTTTGTTGCTTCCACTTCAACCGGGGAAGAATCCAACATTACGGTAATAAGTGCTTTCGGGTCACGGTTGACAGTCGGTGCGGGCGGTCTCTTGCCGTTGGTCTGAGAGACATCAAATACCTTTTTCACATTGTAGGAAATGCCGGTCGTACCATCTCTCTTGGCATACTCGACAGGCTCAAGAATGGAAATGCTTTTCGCACCTTTCTGAATTTTCACATTGTCCTTGCTCCAGTCGTCAAAGTTTTTGAGCTGGATTGCTTCGGGAAGCTGCTTGAAAATCAGAAGTGCGTTGACCGCAGAGTATCGGTCAAGACGGCTCTGCGTATCAAGGAAGGCTTTGAACTTTTCCGGGTCGGAAACAATCGCCTTTGCGGTGTCGTCCGCCATCTGATATACAGCTTCTTTTTCCGCTTTCATCTTCTCGGCGTATTCCTCTTTGGAAAGTCTGTTTCTCTGCTGTCCTGCCTTAGCAGGGGTAAAATTGTTCGTCATTGTGATTACCTCTCTTTCACATTTTTGCTTTTGGGTTTCGGCTGCTGGTGTACGGTCTGTGCCGGTGCTTTCTTAACCTCCGGCTTTGATACCTCCGGCTCTTTGCGTTCTGCTTCTTTCTGCTGCTTGGACTTTGCCTTGTATCGGTCAAGCTTTGCTTTTACCGACGTCTTTCTCTGTCTGTCGCTTACAGTACCCTTATCAGTTTGCATATCTACCGGCTCGGAGTCGTGCCTTGACGGAGGGTTTTTGTCCGTTTTGGCGACTGTGGGGTTTGACTGGGAATACCCCTCTTTCTGAATAGGTTTTCTGACGGCTTCCTCAGTGATGATTTCGTTTTTGGTTTTCGTCGGCTTGTCTTTCTCCAAAGCTTCACGCTTTTCGACAGCCTTCTGAGACTCGGTAACAATCGCAGCCTTATCAACCTTACCGAGTTCAAATCTCTCAACGATTCTCTGAATTTTGGAAGCGTCCTCTGCACGGGCAATAATATCAATCGGTACATTATCGCCCTTTGTATTTTTATCCCTGAGTACGCAGTATAGAACGCCGTAGCGTTTTGCCTGCTCGGTAAACTTTTTCAAGTCCTTGTTGGGGATAGAAAACACCTTCAGCTCCTTGCCCGACTTAATCATATTGGTAAGTCGAGCCTTGCCCTTTGTTTTCTGTTCCTGTTTGAGAACAGAGACTAAAAGAACGGCAATATTCTTTGCTGCCGCTCCGCTTAATTTTGCGGCTACTTCAAAGCCCTCAAGCGATAGCCTGACGACCTGTTCTGCCGCATCACCTCCGTTTGTCATTACGGTTCTGCTCCTTTCTTTCTTGTTTTTCTTCGTAAACTCTAACCGTTTCAAGGTTGGCTTCAATGACCTTTGACCTTTCGGCTATGTCATCACAAAGACCGACCTCTTTGCGGAGAGTCCACAGCTTGCTCGTGATTGCCGTAATCCGTTCTTTGACATTTGATAGCTCATCGTCACTCAAATTTCTTCTTAACTGTTTTCGCAGGTGCGTTCTATCGTCAGTCAGGGATTTGATTTGCGACAACACGGACTCTTTATATGAGAAAAGCTGCTCGTCGGTAGAAATGTTCTCCCGTCCAAGCAGCCTTGTCTCCTGAGTGATTTTGTCGAGCTTCAGCAAATCTTCTTTCAAAAGATGGCTAATGCTGATTAGCGAACGATATAAAATAGTGGCCGAGAGATTTTTTTCTCCCTGCCACTATTTCTTTAATGGCTATTTAACTTCAAAGGTTAATTAATTTCAGTGCCACCCCATTCAACAACTGTAAATCCGTTTCTATAGGGAGCAAAGAGCTGCTGTTCGGGTAGGTCTACATATTTTTCTGCCGACTGATATGTCATAAACACACGGATTAAGGTGTCGGGAAAGGGACTGATGTTTAGCTTGGCTGCATCAGTATAGATATCCGTTTGGAAAGAGATTATATTATACGGATTGTCTTGCATTAAAGGTAGCCAATAAACTATAAATTCATTTGCTTCACGGCGCGTAAGGCCGAGCTTTTCGAGTGCATCTTCAAGGAATTTTGCTGTGTCTTTGCCCTTAACACAGAAACCTTTTGAGAGGTCATAGTTAGTATTTGTTTCGCCCTCCTTTTCGGTGTAAGACATTTTTCGGAAATTTCAAAATATCACACTCGAAGAAATGCTGTTGTAAACTCGGTTCACAAGCTGTCTTACCCTCATTCGTATGGGGGCTATTCCTGCCTTAACTTCAAAATTCCGATTTTGAGCTTCGGCTTCCCTACAGGGAATGGCGGCGGACAGACATTTTCCAATAATTCCAAAACTTACACTTCCTCTGTTTTGATGAGGGTAAAAAAACAACCCTCTTGCTTAAATTTTCTTTAAACAAGAGGGTGTTATGATATATATTCAGTTTATAGAAATTATGATATACGAGTTATAAGTTGGCAGTAAACATATACATTTTGTATTTTTTTAGCCTCCACACCATCATCAGCCTGTATAACGGGCTGGGTTTCAGATGTAGTAGTGTATAATTTAAATACCATTGCCATTTGATTCGGTCTCATATTGCGAATTTTTTTATAGGTAAAGTTTTTACGAGCAATACCAAGATAATCAAACATTATGGTCTCAATATCTTGGTTGCTGAAACAACGCAATATATCGTCTTCGTCATACTCTTCCAAAATAACCTTTGCTTCTTCCAGCAACATATTGTGGCATTTGAACGAACCCTCATTCAATACGGACATCATACTACTATTGTCAAGCAACAGTAACGGTAAATCTTTATGTTCCATTCTTAAATCCTCCTTTATCGGTTTTGAATAAATTATTAAAGTATTTCTTACTTCATTCCAAAATTCTTTATCTTTATTATACTTACAAACTTTGGAATTGTCAAGTTAAAATGGATTTTACCATATATGGCAGACCGGATATTTTCACCATATGTGCATACCATTCCAACAAGTTTTCACTATAACTATGGCGAAACCGCCGTAGCTGTGGTCTATGGAAATCTAATAATGTTTTTCTTTTTCTTCTCCGCATAAGTAAATGCTATCTTTGTTCCACTTTTTCTACTTTTTGGGGTATAGTCCTCTTTATAGTAAACAATGCAGAATCGACTATTATCTATCATCTCACAGTTGCGTTTTACATAACTTGCTTTACCTGCGCCGAGCACCGATTTTGGAAAATAGGTATTCTCATAATTTTCTAACAGGTATGCTTTATAGCTTTCATCAATATACGGATATTCTGCCCTCACAAAAATTCTTTTTATGTGAGGGTGCTTTTTCTTTGTTTCGGTTACTATATCATAACAGAGATCCAATAATATATTGTTTTTACTTTTTCTTCATTGATATTTCATCAGGCTTATATTTAAGCAGATACTGAGAATCGTGCCAAGCTATAACATGTGTATTGGTTTTATCTAAATATTCATACACATTTTTATCCTTATGAATAACTCCCTCTACAAACATGGTTTTAATTGGTGTGCCTATTTTTGAATATCCATCCATCATTTTTTCAAGAGTTTGCATATGATTTCCACCATTTGCATGCGTGAAATATATTGCGCTGTTTCCTGCCCAATAAGAAAATGCCCATTTGGGAGGTAAAATATTGTAACCGGTAAGTTTTGCATAACTTTCAAGTCTATCAGTAAATTCGCCCGTCCAGTAATAAAAATCAAATGTCGGACCATAGCAATCAAAAACATATTCATCAAGACTATTTTTGCCAATATTTGCATTTATAGCATAAGACGAATTTATAAATAGGGTATACCCTTTTGTACTATGCAAAATAGGAATGTTTGTATAGCTATAAATCCTATCAATTTCTGCGTTTTCTCTTAACTGTAAAAGAGAATCAAAATTCCACAAAAGAGACTCTGTTCCATTTCGTACGATATTATCAAATCTCTCTCCTAAACCGGTAAATATTTCATTTTGCGAAATATTTCCAATAAGTTTGATTTTAGAAACATTTTCATATTCATCAAACCCTACTAGCAACTGTTTGCCGTGGATAGAATTTATAAGTTCTTTAGAATGTAAAATTTCTATAGACCAATTATCAACTGATTTTCTAATAAAAATTTCTGTATCGCCATTAGCAATTACATTAAAACCATCTTCGCACTTTATACATTCTATATTTTTATTTTGTCTTGAACAATAAAATCCCGTTAAATTTGAATACAGTCGTATTCCTCCAATTTGAGGAAATGATATAAATATTTTATATTCTTTTTCGTTAACTAAAAAAATCATTGTGACCGTTTCAGCATTACTTTGAATATCTATAAGGTTACTTAAATCAAACCAAGTAACAAAAGTATCATGCGGAAGTGGTCTGCTTGGAATTTCATCTATCCATTCTTTTTTCAGTTTTTCACCTGTATTCATAACGTGTGCTCCATATTTAAATTTTTCAATACAATATTGATAATGAACGGCAAAATACAGAATTACTATTTCACCGTTCATTAAGTTAACTGTATTATATTGCTATAATGATATTATTGTTTTTCACTCTTTGCCCTTTTCTTGCGAATCACAATAAATATTGTAATTCCTGCACCAGCTAATACAACCACAGAAGCCACGACAATAATTAAAATTACCCACCAATCTAAATCACCAGGTATAAATTTACGGCGTATTACCTTCTTCTTATATGTAGGTTTCGATTCATCTTCCTCACCAGATATTTCGTCATTTGAAAAACCGCTATCTGCTGTATCATCAAAATCGGTGAAACTATCTTCTTCTGTTACCTTTTCTTCATTTATATTGCCTGTTATATCGCAAACACCAATATAATCCATTTCTGTACCATAAATTCTAACATCGGTTACCTGTGGCAAGGCTTTTTGTGCCTTTTCAAAGCCTGTAAAACGTATGTATTGCGCTTTATAAGTTTTGTCAAGCTTAATTACTTCTTCATCGCCCAACCCTTTGGTGATTTTTGCTACCGTAGTATAATTATTTCCGTCTGTAGAAACCTCAACCTTGTAAGCGTTAGCGTAATTAAATCCCCATGTTAGCTGTATTTCAGATATTTCTTTAACATCGTCTAATACCAATTCAAATTCAGGTTTAGTGGCTGGTAATGTCAAATAATTAGAATAATCTTTATCGTTGATATTTGCAAGATCGTTACTATTTAAACTAGAAGAAGAAACGATATCACAATTCAATGCTAAATTATGGCTGATACCACCACCATTGGTAATTTCAAATGTATCCCATTTTTCAGGAAGCCATAGTGTTGTGGTATTATTAACATGGTCAACTGAATATCCAACCTTACCGCCAACAAATACTTCTTCATATTCATTAATCTTTGTACCATCAACAATAACACTTGAAGCTGCGATACCTTTCGCAACCACTGCACGTGTTTTTGATTTTGAAATATTGCTAATTTTGGTTGTTCCCTCTTTAGGACGTTCTGATGTATACTTTACAACTGTTTTAGTATCCTTGTTGTAAGAAATTTCTCTCTTGGATGTGGCAGGAGAAATCAAAAGGCCTTCCACTTGGCCATCTTCCATATTATCGCCAAGTATTAAATCGTTAGAAAGCTGAACAGGTATTACTGAGCTCGCTTTTAAGTACAGAGGTATTGTGCCTTCAGATGCTCTTACGGTAATCTCTGTGCCACCCTTAATATTTTTTCCTGTCCAAAAATCTGTCCAGTTATCTTTCGGCAAAGTGAAGGTTTTTGAAATGGCATATTCTTCTGTTACAGGTGCCACAAGAATATCGTCACAGAACATATAAACGCCTTCGGTTTTTGCAAGATTTGTTTGCTCAGGGAATGCAAGATTCAAAGGTTTTGCCATAAGATAGCTGGATTTGCTACCTTTAATCGCACCACTGTATATAGCGTCAACGAGATTTTCACGCAACCAATAATATTTTTGGAATTCCTTTGTTGCAGGTTCGCTGTAATCCCAAGGAACTCTTGTGGTAGAACCATGCGAACGGAAAAGCGGGTTAAACGCAGACCACTGCACCCATCTTCTGTAAGTGTCTTCGTTAGGTTGACCTCCTGTACCAAGACCGCCCATATCACTTCCCCAAATAGAGAATCCGCTTGAGGACAAATTAAGACCAGCAGTAAGTGATTTACTTAATCCCCACATACTTGTTTCGCAGTCACCGAGGAATTTTGTCATAAGCGACTGACTACCAGGGTATCCTGCACGGGCAAAGAGGATATAATCATCACCGTGATATTTCTCATATAATTCCTTGAAGGCTTTTTGGTAATAATAAGCATATAAATTATGCATTTCATCACCTGTTTTGCCGTTTGCAAAAATAGTATCACTACTTATTGCATCAGCAAAATCTATCATCGCACCTTTTGTACCGTATTTTAAATACTTTGAGTACATAAAATCAATCAATACAGATGATCTTTCATCCGTAAAGTCAATATAATATGCCAAATCATAAATAAGCGACTTGTTAGGGTAACGCTTTACAACAGGAGCTTCACGTTTGCTGATTCCTGGGAAAGCATCTGTCAAGGTATTGCTCCACAAATTATAAGCCGAATCGTGCCATCTCCTTTATGTACGAAATCTATTGAAACGAAGAAGTGGCAGTACAGAGAAAAACACTCTGTACTGCCACAAACAAAGGCTATTTAACATCTTTTAAGAAAACAACAAACCCGAACGTTTCACCGATTGGTAAAAGGTTCGGGTTTGAATGCTTTGGTGCCGATGACCGGACTTGAACCGGTACGATATTGCTACCGAGGGATTTTAAGTCCCTTGTGTCTGCCTATTCCACCACATCGGCATATCTAAAATAATATAATATTTTAGACATTTTGTCAAGTGTTTTTTACAAATTATTTGCAGTCGCAGCAGCTTTTAAAAAGCTTGTCAACATTTAAGCTTTTTTCGGCTTTGCTTTTAATAAAGTTTAAGGTTTCAAAAGCGGTTTCGGGGGCGGTTGCGCTGTAAAATGCCTCAAAAGCTCCCCTTTCGCACCCAACGTGAAGTGTGCTTCGCAAAATTCCGTCAAGCAGTGATAAATCATTTTGCGGTTCGATTTTGTGCACAGTTAAAGTGTCTTTAATATCAAAAAGGCAATACCCCAACACCTCATCCTTTTCGGTGGCTAATAGCAGGTTTGAAAATTCGCCAAAGGGTATATTTTCTTTTTCATAATATTCTTGAACCTTTGCACGATTATCGGTCGGTTTTAAAACTATCATTTAATCGCTTTCCTTCATTTGTGTAATGCTTGTAAGGCGACGCATTTCGCGTTCGTTAAGCGGGCGCCAACTGCCACGGGGCAGCATACCAAGCTTAACACCCGCAATTTCGGTGCGTTTAAGGCGCAACACCTCTAAATTAACGGCTTCGCACATACGCCTGATTTGGCGGTTTCTGCCCTCGCCTATAATAAAGATAAGCACTGTACGGTCGGGCTTTCTTTCGGCCACAAAGCAGTCACAGGGCAGGGTTTTCTTGCCGTCAAGCATTATACCCTCACGCAAGGTGATAAGCTTTTCCTCCTGTACCTCGCCCGCAACGGTAACGCGGTAGGTTTTATTAACGTGGGATGACGGGTGTGTCAGCTTATTTGCAAATTCGCCATCGTTTGTCATAAACAAAAGGCCTTCAGAATTTAAATCAAGTCGGCCAACGGGGAAAAGTCGGTTGCCTGCATCCTTTACCAAATCGGTAACACATTTTCTACCCTTTTCATCGCTTGTGGTGGTAACAAAGCCACGGGGTTTGTGAAGCATTATATAAACCTTTTCGGTTTTGCCGGCAACAACTGTTTTGCCCCTTACGGTAATTTTATCACGCTTTGGGTCAACCTTTTGTCCTAAAATTGCGGGGTGACCGTTAACCTTTACCTTGCCCTGTTCGATAAGCTCTTCTGCCTTTCTGCGTGAAGCAATACCACACTCTGCAAGGTGCTTTTGAAGTCTTATTTTGTTATCCTTCATTTTAATCTCCTAAAAATTATGTGCTATATGTAAAAAGTTTTCTAAAATTTTATAAAATGGTTTTTTCTCTTGTTTTAGAAGCGGAATGTCTTCCCCCGCTAAAATTTCATTTTCAGTAATTATTTTACCGTTTTGTTTATAAACCGCTTTGCCCAAGGCCTCGCCATTTTTAATTGGGGCATAAACAAATTTCGGCAAATAAACCTCGCACGAAAAACCATCAGTTTCGGTGGAGTTTACTAAAAACGGCTTAACTTCAACCGAAATACTTTCCTTTTCACCACTTATTACAGGTATTTTATAGCTTGTGATTTTGGGCGTAATTTCAGTTTGTTTAATAGAGTTTAAGCCATATTCAAGCATCGTTTTATGGTCTTGCCAGTCGTTTGGGGCATTAAGGGTAACCGCAATAACATACTTGCCGTCGCGCTTTACCGCCGACACAAGACATCTGCCCGACTTTTTGGTAAAGCCCGTTTTAACCCCCACACATCCGTCCATCATTTTTAAAAGCTTATTGTGGTTTGTAAGGGTGCGCCTATAAGGTGGGTTGCCGTAATTTAAAGTTGCTGACTGACTACCAACCGCCGCCGCAAAGTCTTCATTTTGCATTGCATATTTTGTAAGCAACGCCAAATCATAAGCGGTGGTATAATGATTTTCATCATCTAACCCTGACGGTGTCACAAAGCTTGTGTTTTTAAGGCCGATTTCTTTTGCTTTGTCGTTCATCATTTTGGCAAAATTCGGGACGGTTTCGCCCAAAACTATTGCAATTGTATTTGCCGCATCATTGCCCGATGCCAGCATTAAACCGTAAAGCAAATCGTGAAGCGTGACCTTATCACCCGGCAGCAGCCCCATTGACGAGCCCTCAACCCGCACCATTTGGTCGGTAACTGTGATTTCTTTTTCCAAGTTGCCATATTCACAAAGCAGCAGCCCTGTCATCATTTTGGTGGTGCTTGCCATTGGCAAACGGGTGTTTTCGTTTTGCGAAAAAACAATTTCACCCGTATCACCGTTTATAACTACTGCACCCTTTGCCGAAACCGAAAGCGCCGTCGTATTAAACGGTAGCACCGCAACAAAAAGAGAAATTATTAAAAAAACGGTTAAAAGCTTTTTCACAAAATCACCCCGTTTTAAATTTATTAAATCGGGGTTTTTGTTATGCCTTTATTTGTTATCACTCTTGTCCTTTGCAAAAATTTCTTTTGCCTTGTCAATAATTTCAGGCGCCATATTTATTGCTTTTTCAATGGTGGTAAGCTCGTTATAAACGGGTATCATTTTAACATCATCACCCTTTATAACCATAAACGCAATGGGTGAAACGGTAACACCTGCACCACTGCCACCGCCAAAAAGGCCCGACTGTGATTTTGTTGCAAAGTCACTGCCGCCTGTTGCAATACCATAAGCCACCTTTGAAACAGGAATTAAAGTTAAATCATTGACAAAAATTGGCTCGCCTGTAATGACATCGGCGTTAACCATTGCCTTAAGCTTGTCCATTGTGGTATCTAATATAGCTTGGATTTTATTGTCACTCATTATAATTCATTCCTTACACTGAAATTTTTATATTCTTTAACCGCCTTAAAGGCAATTATAAGCAGTAAAACGGGGGTTGCCTTTACATCAAGCGAGAAATTAAACTGACTATCAAGTTGCTTAAAGCCCGCAGTGATGTTTATTTTTTTATATTTAACATTAAGGTTTTGTTCAATTATTGACAGCACGGGATAAACCACACCACAAATTGCGCCATAATCAATGGCGGTTTGGGCGGCATCGCTGCCGACAACAATTAAGTCAATTTTAATATTTCGAAGCTTAATTTTTAAAAGCTGTTTTTTGGTTTGCTTTAAAACATCGAGCGCAAAGGATAAAATTTCCTTTACTGCACCCTTAAAGCCGTGCTTTTTTGAAAGCTTTGTAAAAATACCATCTTGCTTTTCTTTTGGCTTGTCGGTTTTTTCGGCTTTTTCATTCGGTTTTTGTTCTTCTTCATCGGGAGTTATCTTATAAACCGTAATGCCAAGATATTTAACCTTTACAAAAAAGTCATCCTTAAAATCAATTCGGGCGGTAATTGGCAAAATCAAAAGCAATGCTATCAGCAAAATTATTCCGCCGATAATATAAAGCGCTGTCAAAAATAACCACCCCTTTTTATTTTAGGTAAAAATTTTTAAACTATTCGTCGGCACCTTCCATTGAAAGCTGCTCGCCAACATCGCTGACCTCGCCCTCCTGCTGTGTTTTGGGGAGTGGGGGTAATTCGCTTAAATCAGAAACGCCAAAACACCTTAAAAAGTTTTTGGTTGTGCTGTAAAGCAAGGGCTTACCAGGAAGCTCAAGTCGGCCGCGTTCTTCAATAAGTCCCTTTTCGATAAGGGTTGTCATAACGCTTGAACAGTCAACACCACGCACCTGTTCAACAAACGATTTTGTAACGGGTTGGTTATAAGCCACAACCGCCAAAACCTCAAGCGCGGCGGGCGAAAGCGGAGTTTTACGCTTAATATCAAATGCTTTTTTAATATATTCGCTGTATTCGCTTTTAGTGGTGAGCTGATAAGCGTTATCGAGCCGTACAAGCTTAATACCACTATCGGTGTCATCATATTTTTTCATAAGCTCGTCCATAACTGCAATGGTCTTGCTTGGTGTTATTTCAAAAACCTGTGCAAAGCGGTCAATATTAAGTGGCTCGCCACTTGCAAAAAGCACCGCCTCAAAGGCCTTTATAAGTTCCTTGGTTGTCATTTGGGTCTACGCTCCTTCTTTAAAGAGATTTGCTGATTTTCGCCGTCACCTTCAACAAAAACGCGGTTTGCCTTGCAAAGCTCAAGCACGGCTAAAAAGGTTGCCACCATTTCAG
Source organism: uncultured Clostridia bacterium (assembly GCA_945983355.1). Taxonomy (GTDB): domain Bacteria; phylum Bacillota; class Clostridia; order Oscillospirales; family Acutalibacteraceae; genus UBA737. The sequence continues at coordinate 11,833 of CAMFSU010000057.1, forward strand.
AACGGCTTTGTGCGGTTTTATAAAGGTCAGCAAGTCTTTGTTTGTTGCCCGACCAAAGCGAACGGATAACATAAACGATTTTAGTTGAAACCGCCACAATTTTCTTTGCAACAATGCGTGTAAAGGGTGCGGTAGAGGGTGGAAGTCGGCGCTGTCCCCTGCCAACTGCGGCAATATACGCATCAAACATAACCTGTTTGTCGTGCTTTAATACATAGGTCTTGTCCACCTCAACATCGGCAGGCAAACGCACGAACAAATTAAATCCGTCTTGCATTAAGCTAAACTTCTTTGCCATTTCCTGACAAACCATATATTCTAAGAGCTCGCCTGTTAATTCCTCTTTAAGCTTTACAACCTCGTCGTGCTTTGGAAGTAAGCTAACCGTCTTAATATATAAAAGTCGTGAAGCCATTTCCAAAAAATCGCTCGAAACCTCCATCTCGCCCTCTTTAACTGCTTCAATTTGGGCAAGATATTGGTCGATAAGCTCTAAAAGCGGAATGTCATAAATATTATATTTGTTGCGTGCAATAAGCTGCAGCAGCAAATCAAGCGGGCCTTCAAACCCATCTAATTTATAATTTAAAACCTGTTCCATTTTTTACCTCAAAAACAAAATAAAAGGAAGTGATGTTATAAAATCAAGGATGCCAAAAATTAAGTCGCTTGCAAAATCAAGTGGTCCGTCTAAAATACCGGTTGCAATAATAAGTAAAAGCACAAACATCAAAATGCGTTCATATTCCATAACACGCCAATAGTATTTGTCGGGTAAAATTGCAAATAAAATCCGCGAACCGTCAAAGGGTGGTATGGGAATTAAGTTAAACACTGCCAAATAAATGTTTGTGGATGCAACAAGTGTAAAGAACGAGGAAAGAAACAAGCCAAAGGTGGTTGGCAAAAGCACATAAACAATATTGCCCAAAAGCAAAGATAACCCTGCCATTAAAATGTTGGAAACAGGGCCTGCCAAAGCGGTAATTGCCATACCAACCTTAGGATTTCTGAAATTTCGGGGATTTATCTGCACCGGCTTTGCCCAGCCAACACCGAAAAGAATTATACACAAAGCACCTATGTAATCAATATGTGCAAAGGGGTTGAGGGTTAAACGACCTTGATAACGGGGTGTAGGGTCGCCCAATTTTGTAGCAATAAAGCCATGTGCCCATTCATGAACAGGCATTGTAAGTAAAATAACAGCAAACGCAGACAAAGCATATATAAGCATATCGGTAAAGCTCATATTGCCTGCTATGATTTCTCTCAACAAGGTATAACACTCCAATCTAATATATAATTATATTACATTGTAGGTCAAAACACAAGAAAAAAATCGCCTAAAAGTTATAAAAAACGGTGTGCAGAAAACTGCACACCGTTTTTTGTTATATTGCATTAGTTAGCTTTACGCCATTCTTCAGCCTTATCAGCTGACATTCTCTTAATGTTTTTTTCAGGGTACTTAGATTCAGCGCCACCGTTTACATAAAGAAAATATTTGCCGCCGTCAGTTACGTAAAGGGTTTCTTCATAACCGTTTGCATCACCGAATACACCAAAAGTATTCTTTTTAACAAGTGTTGCAGTTTCGGTATTGTATTCAACCTTGCAAATGATTTTTTTCATTTGTTTATCTCCTTTTTTTAGATTTCTTAACTATTATACAGCACAAACCTAAAAAATCAACTGTTAAATTATACAAAAATAATTCACGAGTCAGTTGGGGTATATAAAAAAGCAAAAAACAGGAAAAATCACCATAAAGTTAATTCTTAGGGTGATTTAGAAATTATTTGCGTTTTTTAATAAAAGTTAGTATTTTTTCAAAAAATACCCTAACAAATTTAAAGTTAATTATAAAGAGCAGAACAAAGCATACTGCCTGCACGGGATAGTTAAACGGTAAATCAAAAAGCATATAACCCGTTTGGGAAAGCACAATTACAGTGTTTAAGGCAACCGTTACAAACTGTGTTTTAAAGGGGATATATTTTTTAGCGTCATAAGTGCGGATAATAAACACCGCAAGATAGCTTACAAAGGTGGCAATTGCCGCGCCCTGTGCCCCAATTTTTGGTATTAAAATAAGGTTTAAAATAATATTAAGCCCTGCGCCCACCATTGTGGTTAAAAATGAATTTTTACTGCGCTTTTCAACCACATAAACCGAGCCCATAAAGTTTGCAAATGCGCTAAACACCATTGCAAGTGACAGCATTGGCACAAATTTATAAGCCGAATAAAAGCTTTCAGTGGTGAGAATTTTTATCATAGGAACTGACAAAGCCGTTATAGCCGAGCCCGCTAAAAACATTACGCTTTGGAAGGATGACCACACCTTAGTATAAAAGGCGATATGCTCGTTTTTATCGTTTTCAGACTCGCTGATTGCCGAAAACTGCCACGCCTGCATAAAGACAGTTGAAATTAAGGTTAAGACCGTGGGCAGCTTATTTGAAACGGCATAAATACCGTTTTGGGCTTCACCCAAAAACCAAGTAACCATATATCTGTCGGAAACGCTTGTTACCCACCAAAAAATTGTGGCAGGTATCATTGGAATACTGAACACAAGCATTTGCTTTAAGGTGTCCTTATTCGGCTTTGCAACGATTTCACGCCAAAGCTTTTCTTTAAAGAAGATAAGCAAGGCGGTCAGCCCGTCAGCCAATGCAACCGACAAAACATAACCTGTAATGCCCAAATCAAACACTGCTAAAAACAGTATATTAAAAACAATCACAACTGAGGTGTTTACAATGCCCTGCACCGCAAAAAAGGCGGTTTTGTTTTTAGCACGAATAAACTGTGCGCAAAGGGAGTGGTAGCAGGAAGCCATTGTGTAAACAATTATAAGCCATAAATACGACCTTAGCTGCGGCGAAATTGCCAAAAGCGGTGCAATTATTAAAAACAACAAACCGCCAAGGGTTATTGTATAAAGCCCCGATGAGAAAACGCTTTTTTTATCGTGATTACTGTCAATAGCAAAGCGAAAAACACCGTTTGCAATGCCAAGCGAAATAATTGGCAGCAAAAGGTTGCAGGTTTGGGTTATAATATCGGCTGTGCCAAATTCGGCAGTGGTAAGATAACCCGTATAAAAGCGCACCATAAAGAACACCAACAGCTTTGAGCCAATGGTGCCAAGACTTATAAGCGCAGTATTTGAAGCCAAGGTTTTGTATTTATTCATAAACTTATACTTCCCCGTGTTTTACATCCTATTTATGATACTTTATTTTATCAAAACTGTCAAGTCGCCAGTTGTATATATCTTGATGCCGCATAACCGACAATACCGTTATACTGCACCAAATACCAGTCGGGCAAGGTGGCATAAACCGTGACCTCTGCCCCGTTTGGTATGCGACCCACAACAAAGGCGTTAACGGACGGGCGTGTGCGAACATTAAGGTTGCCGCCGTTTGTTGCAACATAACCAACCCTTATTGGCTGTGGCATATTAAAGGGTATGCCAAAATATTCGGTAAGGGACATAACAAGTGTGCGTGCAATAAGGTCAATATTATCCCTTATCCACTGTGCGTCCTGCACATTATCGTGATACCCAATTTCAATTAAAACACCAGGTGCTTTTACCCTTGCAACCTCACCCAAGGAGGTAGTCGGCACGGTTTTTACATTATTGGGCAGCGGATAAACCATTTTAAAATTATTAACCAAAATGTCAGCAAACCGCTTACCCGACGCACTTGACGGGTAATAATAAGCGTCTATTCCCCGCGCTGTGCCGCTGCCCGAGGCAGTCGCATTTGAATGAAGTGCCAAATGCAAATCGTAAACACCCGCATTAGACTCTGCAATAGCGGTCGCCGCTGTGCCTTCGGGATTATTTCGCACAAACTGAATACCGCTTGCCGCCAAATACGGCTCCATTGCGTCGGCGACAAGGTTCATATAATATTCCTCGTTGCCGCCGTTTACATAGGGGTTGAATTGCTGTGTTGAGGGGCTTAAATAAATTGTAGGCATAAAAAAACATCCTTTCATTTCAAAATATGAATTGAAAGGATGTTTTTATGTTAAATTTCAAGCTTTTGTGCCGATTTTTTCACAACCGATAAAAACCAACAGTAAAGGGCTTCGCCAAGCTCTTGATAAATGGGGTCACCATCGTGCGAACAAAGCATTGCAAAGGTTTGCCCCATTCTTCTTTCTAAATCAAAGCCACGGCGAAAAACTAAATAATAAAAGGAAAAGGCACCTGTGTCGGTAGAGGTTTTATAAAGCTCAGCATCCTGCTGCTTTAAGGTGTCTAAAAAGCTTTTTTGGGCCACACCGCAAACAATATCATCGCCCGCAAATTCCTCAAAACCAACCGTTGCCGTAAAGGAAATCAAAAGGCGCCTTTGAATTAAAATATCATTTCCCATTTCATCAGAAAGTGGGTTTTCGGCGGCATCGGCAATAAATTCAAGCGCAACAGCCCGTCCCCACTCCTCTGCCTTTTTTTGCATATCGCTTGACAGCTTTTGCTGATTAGTGGGGTTATTAAGATTTTTCTTAACATCAACTGATGGCTTGTCGCCTACGATTTTAATATCTTCATCTAAAAACATTTGAATCATCTCTTTTACTTCAATGTTTTAAGGGCTTTTGCCAATTGGTCCGGGCAAGAGGTACCTTTAAAGCCGCATTTTATACCTTCAAGGCGGTCAATTACATCATCAACCCTCATACCCTCAACAAGTGCGGAAATTCCCTTTGTGTTACCGTTGCAGCCACCCTCGAAATAGACGCTTTTAATAATTTCATCTTCTATTTCAATGGTGATTGTCCGAGAACACACTCCACTTGTTTTATATGATATTTTCATTTTAAATATTCCTATCTGTCTTTAAATTTATTACTTCTTACAGGATGGCGAAGCTTTCTCAGTGCCTTTGCTTCAATCTGACGGATACGCTCTCTTGTAACATTAAATTCCGAGCCAACCTCTTCTAAGGTGTGGCATCTACCGTCCATAAGGCCAAAGCGCAAACGGATAACCGCCTCTTCACGAGGGGTAAGAGTTTTTAAAACATCGTCAATATCTTCATTTGTAATAGTTTTTAAAGCCGCTTCATCGGGTGCCAACGCATCTTCATCACGGATAAAGTCCATAAGGCGAGAATCTTCCTCAGGTCCAATGGGGGTTTCCATTGAAACGGGCTCCTGTGCCACACGCATAATTTCACGCACACGCTCAACCGGTAAATCCATTGTTTCGGCAATAAGCTCTTCACTTGGTTCAGAGCCGTTTTCGTGCAAAAGCTGACTTTGAACCTTTTTAAGTCGGTTAATTGTTTCAACCATATGAACAGGAATACGAATAGTTCTTGCTTGGTCAGCAATAGCACGGGTTATGGCCTGTCTAATCCACCAAGTCGCATAGGTTGAAAACTTAAAACCTTTGGTGTGGTCAAACTTTTCAACCGCTTTGATAAGGCCCACATTACCCTCTTGAATTAAATCAAGGAAGTACATACCGCGGCCAACATATTTTTTAGCAATGCTTACAACAAGGCGAAGGTTTGCTTCGGTAAGGCGTTGCTTTGCATACTGACTGCCCTCGCTAATCTTAACCGCAAGCTCGATTTCCTCATCGCTTGATAAAAGCGGAACTCGGCCGATTTCACGAAGATATACTTTAACAGGGTCATCAAGCGAAACATTATCAAGGTTAACATCATCAGTGATTTGTTCAACATCAACCTCTTTAAGCTCATCCTCGGTGGGCTCTTCATCAAAGTCAAGCTCTAAAATCGGGGGCTCGGTAAAAAGCTCCTCAAAATCCTCCGGTGCGTTTTCAATATCATGTATTGTTTCATCCTTTGGCTCAAGCTCTAAAAGCTCCTCGCTTAATAATTTTTCGTCCTTTTTAGTTTCTTTCATATTCTTCTCCATTCTGCTTTTAATTGCCTTTATTCTTTTTATTGATAATATCTTGAAGCTGTGCCGCCCAGTCCTCAACGGTTGCTTCAGACGGGTTGGCGGCATTTAAAAGCATATTCTCTTCTAATATTACCGAAATGCAGTCTTTTAATACGGTTTTGGGGCTGTTGCCGCCCTTGTTACCGTTTTGAAGTGATACTAAATAGCCAACCTCAGCGGGTAAAAGTGTTTGTGCAAAAACCGAAATATCCAAGCTTTTGCCGTTTTCAAGGGTTTCAATTATAAGCTCGTAAATCCGCCTGTTAAGCGAGGTTATCATTTTATCACTTGGCAAATCTTCTTTAACCTCGTTATAAAAATCAGGGTGGTTAAGCAAAATTGAAATAACCGTTTCCTCGGCGGCGGTGCCCTTTATAGAACGGCGCCTGTCGGGGTTAAGGTCATCCTTTGAAAACTTGGGGTGAATCACATTATTTATTTCGGCCTTTCGCTGTGTGCGAACATTCTTTTTGCGAAGCTCGTCCACCCTTGCGTTTAAGGCAGTACGCGAAACACCGTATTTATCAGAAAGTCGGCCGATATAAATATCACGCGCCATAACATCATCGGTTGTGGCGATAATTTCGGCCGCCGCGCTTAAATATTTAAGCCGTCCGTCATCAGAATTTAAATCAAGCCCGTCAGCAGCCATTAAAAGCTTATATTCAATGTCGCTTACTGCACCCTCTAAAAGTGCTTTAAAGCGGTCGGGGCCGTTGGCTTTAATATATTCATCGGGGTCTTTACCGTTGGGAATCATCACAACCCTTACCGAAAGACCTGTGTTTTCCAAAATAGCGCTTGCCCTTTTAATCGCCTTTTGCCCTGCGGCATCGGCGTCAAGCATTAAAACAATTTCCTTTGTGTAGCGGGCAATTAAATTTGCCTGCTCGCTTGTAAAGGCCGTACCGAGAGGAGCTACAACATTTTCAAAGCCCGCTTGGTGAAGGGATATAACATCCATATTGCCTTCAACCAAAATTATTCTGTCGGCACAATGGCTTTTTGCAAAGTTAATGCCAAAAAGGTTTTCGCTCTTTTTATAAACAGGCGTGTCAGATGTATTTACATACTTGCCGCCTTTTTTCTCATCCTCGGGAAGAGCACGACCGCTAAAGCCAATAATATTGCCCCTTATATTAATAATTGGGAACATTAAACGCTTTCTGAAACGGTCATAGTAACTGCCCCTGTCGCTTTTGCCAACAACATTTGCAGTCACCATATCACCAATAGAAAAGCCCTTTGCTTTTAAATGGTTTATTAAAGCATCCCAACTGTCGGGTGCGGCACCAAGACCAAAATGCTTAATAGTTTTAAGCGACAGCCCACGCTTTAAATAATATTCAAGCGCCCATTTGCCGCTATCGCTCATTAAATAGCTGTGGAAAAACTTTGCGGTTTCACGGTTTATGTCATAAACGGTGTTTTTTACCCGTTGCATAGTGTCGTCATACCCGTCCTGCGGGAGCTGAACATTGCTTCGTTCGGCCAAAAGCTTTATTGACTCGATATAGTCAAGGTTTTCGATAAGCGAAGTAAAAGTGATGACATCACCGCCGACGCCACAGCCAAAGCAGTAAAACGAGCCGCTTTCGGGGTAAACGGTAAAGGACGGGGTTTTTTCACTGTGGAAGGGGCAAAGACCGACAAGGTTTTTACCGCGTCGCTTTAAATTTGAATATTGTGAAATAACTGTTTCAATATCATTTCTGTATTTAATTTCGCTTATAACCTCTTCAGGTATTGCCATAAACCCACCACCTTTTCAAAAAATTTAAGTTGAATTAAATTGACCAACCCTTTGGAATATAAATATTAGAATAAACCGTAATGGCATAATGGTCGGTCATACCTGCGATATAGTCACATATAGCGCGGTCAAGCCCGTCGGTTTCAATAATTCTTTGATACTCCTCACCCATTTTTTGAGGGTGCAAAAGTAAATCCTTATAAATACCCTCAACAATGCCTAAAACCTTGCTTTCTTCGGCTTTGGCTGCGGGATTTAAATAAACATTTTTATATAAAAATTCGTGCAAGTCATCATAATGCTTAAAGATACCTTCATCCATTGCAATATCATCCTTGCTGTTTTCAACCACAGAATTTAAAAGGGTGGTTATACGCTGTGTTTTGGTGTGTCCCAAATTATCGCGAATTTCTTTTGGTATGTCTTCATTAGAAATAACCCCTGCACGCACAGCATCATCGATGTCGTGGTTTATGTAAGCAATTCGGTCAGCAAAACGCACCAATTTGCCTTCTAATGTGTGTGCCCATTCGCCACGTGTGTGGTGCTTTATGCCATCCAAAACTTCGGCAGTAAGATTAAGACCTTTGCCCTCTTTTTCAAGCACCTCACAAACACGAACACTTTGGTCAAAGTGGGTAAAATCAAAGGGCATTATGTCATTAAGTGCCCTTTCACCTGCGTGGCCAAAGGGTGTGTGACCTAAATCGTGACCAAGAGCAATTGCTTCGGTTAAATCTTCATTAAGGCGCAAAGCACGTGCAAGTGTGCGAGCTATTTGCGAAACCTCTAATGTATGTGTTAAACGGGTGCGGTAATGGTCAGATTCAGGGGATAAAAACACCTGTGTTTTATGTTTTAAACGCCTAAATGCTTTTGAATGGATAATTCTGTCCCTGTCACGCTGAAAATCGGTACGAAGGTTGCATTTTTCCTCTTCCCTTTTTCTGCCCTGTGTATTAGCACTTAAAGTGGCATACTCGGACAGCATTTGCTTTTCATTGTTTTCAGTTATAATTCTTACACATTCCACATTATTCGCCTCCTATATAGTAATATTAGCAAAAAAATCTTAAATTCCTTTATTTTTTTAAAAAAGGCAGTAAAATTTTCTCTTTTTCCTCTAAAATAAGGCGTGCCGAAAAGGTTTCACGCAGTTTTTCTCTAAAACCATCAAAAAATTCTTCCTTTAAAACAAACTTTATTGTTATTTTATCGGTGTATTCAGTATCCTTAATTTCACCATCACTGTCTATAATAAGCTTTTGAAGTGTTGTTAAATCGGCATATTCGCAAACAATTTCACAGCTAACACCCGCAAGCATTATATAAACCTCGGCCGACTGCAAAACATCCTGCGTGGCTTTCGAATAGGCACGCACCAAACCGCCCGTTCCCAGCAAGATACCGCCGAAATAACGGGTAACAACCACCGCAATATTGGTTATACCACTGCCCTGTATACAGTCAAGCATCGGCTTCCCCGCAGTACCGTGTGGCTCACCATCATCAGAAAAACGGCACATACGGCCGCCCTCTACCGAATAGGCATAAACATTGTGTCGTGCATCCCAATATTTTGCCTTCATTTCTTTTACAAAATTATTGGCCTCTTCTTCGGTTTCACAATGTCGAAGGGTTGCAATAAAGCGTGAACGCTTTTCAACATATTCAGTTTCATTTTCGCGAAATACGGTTTGAAAGCTCAAAAATTAACACCTGCCTTAAAAGAAAAATCCGCAGCCGCCTGTTTAGGCAGTTGCGGAAATAAAGGTAAATTATTTATTAATGTTGAAACGCTTGTTAAATCTATCAACGCGTCCGCCGGTATCTACCAATTTTTGCTTACCGGTAAAAAACGGATGACATTTAGAGCAAATATCCAAACGGATGTCCTTTTTAGTAGAACGAGTTTCAAACTCAGCACCACAAGCGCACTTAACTGTTACCTTTTCATACTCAGGATGAATTCCTTGTTTCATCTTGGTCACTCCCTTCCATAACGATAGCCAAATTATAATAGCACAAAATAATTTAAAATGCAAGTATTTTTTAACGATTTATATAATTTTTTATTTTTTCGTAAATTTCAACCGTTTTAAAGCGCATTACATACCGTTTTCCGCCCCTTGCAATTTGGGCCGATTCAGCTTTTACACTATCCTTTAAATCACCCTTTGTTGCGGCAGAAATGCAAACGGTGGGATAAACCACACACCACCAATTTTTACCGCTCCCCTCACCCAAGGTGATAATAAGCGAATCATATTCCCCCGCAGGCAATGTGAAATCATCATAATATCGGGTAGAAAAATCACTTTTGCCAAAGGATGCCGTTGCGGTATAATCAAAACCGTTTTCTTCTATGACAATGTTTGCAATATCGCTAAACGAATTTAGATTTTCTTTAACGGTTTTTTCGGCATTTTCTAAATCATTGCAGTTTAAAAATAAGTCGCCTGTCTCTTTTAAAATTTCATCCCGAATTTTCAGCTTTAAGCTTTGGTCGGCATCACTGTCAGAATTTGCGATAATATGTAACCGCAAAACATTTTGCCTTAAATCATCACAGGCCGCATTAAAATGCGAAACCGACAAAAGCAAGGCACAAATAAGACCAAAAGCAACTGATAACTCTATTCTTTTTTTCATTTTTAAAATCTCCTTGTCAAGTTATGCTAAAATAATTGACAGGAAATTCAAATTTTATTCAAATTCTAACGAACTTTGTTTCGGTACGCAAACCCAACACGGAATATTCTTTTCTTTTAATACCCTTTCGGCTGCTTTTATTTCTTCAAGTGTTTCAAAAATTGCAAACCAAGTAGGACCGCTGCCCGTAAGAGCCACCGCTTTTGCATCGGTTTTTAAAAGCTCCCTCTTTACGAAGCTGTCCTGCCACACCGTTTCAAATGCATTGTAAAGGTTTTTTGAAAGATTTTCTAAATCATTTTCACTAATTGCCGAAAGCACCGCGTTGGTATTAGCCAAAACAGTTTCTTTACTGTCTATTTGTTTATACATTTCAGCGGTCGAGGGCTTTGTTTCGGCCTTTGCAAGTAAAATATAACCCTTTTCAAGCGGTTTTTTAGGGGTTAAAATTTCGCCTATACCCTCGCTTCGCATACATCCGCCCTTTATAAAAAATGGCACATCTGCGCCAAGCTTTACCGCCAAATCGCAAAGATTTTCATAAGAAAGCCCTGCGTTATATAATTTATTAAGTCCCACAAGCACCGCCGCAGCATCAGCACTGCCGCCTCCAAGTCCTGCGCTTAACGGAATATTCTTTATAATTTTAATGTCACAACCGTTCGAAATTTCGGTTTTTTGAAAAAATAATTTTGCCGCTTTAAATGCAATATTATCTTCCTGGGGTAAATCGCCGCAAATTACCGAAACGGTATCGGCCTTTTCGATAAAAACAGTGTCATAAAGCCCAACCGAGTGCATAACAGTATCAATTAAATGATAACCGTCATCCCGTTTGCCACAAACAGACAGTGAAAAATTTATTTTTGCATTTGCTTTGATTTTCATTTTCACGCCACCTTAAAAGAAACGCCGCATCCAAACGGATACGGCGATAAGTAAAACTTAAAATACAGGTTACCTTATCACCTGAATTTTATTTTAAATAAATAATACGATTATGTCAAGAAATTAGTTGTTTACCTTGTGGCAATAGCCATAGCTTTTTTCGGTTAGTGGCTCGAATGTGTAGCCCATCTTTTTAAGCCCCTCTAAAATTTGGGGCAATGCTTCAACCGTGGCTTTTTTACTGCTTATATCGTGCATTAAAACACAAATAGAATCCTTTTTGGCAGCTGCGTTTAAAACATTATCAGTAATGCTTTTGGCGGTTACACCCTTGCTTGCGGCATCGCCGGAGTCTACATTCCAGTCAAAATAAGCATAGCCCTGAATTCTAACCTGATTTGTAAGCCGTGTCATAATGCCTTTACAAATACTTTTAGAAACCTTGTTGCTGCCGCCGCCCGGAAAACGTATAACCTTTGAGCGTATGCCTGTTGCATTAAAAACTTTATCAGACAAGGCGTTTAAATCTTTAAAATAAGCATCGGTGCTTTTATAAATTGTTTGATATTTGTGGGTGTTTGAATGAAGACCTATTGTATGTCCTTTTTCAACAATTTTGGGCAAATACTGCAGCTTCGAGCTGCCCACAACAAAAAATGTTGCCTTTGCATTATATTTATCTAAAATATCTAAAATTTCAAGCGTTCTGTCAGATGGACCGTCGTCAAAGGTTAAATAACAAACCTTGTTTTTAGGGGCGACAGTTGGCTGTGGCGAATTTTGTGTTGCCAAAACGGCCTCGGCCTGAATAAGTTTTTTCTTATTAACACTATCTAAAAGCTTTTTTTGGTCTTTAACCTGTTTTTCAAGGTTAGAAACCGTTTCCTTCATCTTATCAAGCTCGCCTTGAAGCGAACTGTTTTGTTTTTGAAGGTCGTCGTTCTTTTTGCTTATTTCTTCGTAAAGGTCAACCTTTTCCTGCATATTTAAAATTGCATCGTCAACCTTTTTTTCAAGCTTTGCATTTTGCACTGTCATAACAATAGAAAAAGTACCGACCGCAATAAGCAAAACCGCCAAAACCGACACAAAACTTAAAAACAGTGGTGTTTTAACATATTTTTTCAAATTTTCATCTCCCAAAGTTCATAATATGATTATAGCAAATAATTTATTATAATGCTATTACAAAATATTACAAATTTCGTTACAAATTATTACAATTACTGTATGAAATTTTAAAGTTGAAAAAATCAAGTTTTAATGTTATAATAGTATCAAATCAATTTGGAGGTTTTTTATGGCTGATATAATTATTACTTGTGACTCTACCGCAGATTTACCACGTGAAGTGTGTGAAAAATATAATATTCCGGTTATTCCGCTTGGTGTAACCTTGGGTGATAAAACCTATTTAGACGGTGTTAACATTACACCTGATGAGGTTTATGCCCACCACGCCAAAACAGGCGAATTACCCAAAACTACCGCCGCTAATGTTGGCGATTTTATCGACTTCTTTACCCCATTTGTGAACGAGGGTAAAACCATCATCCACTTCCCCATTTCTTCTGAAATGTCATCCACCTATAACAATGCAGTTATCGCCGCAGGTGAGCTTGAAAATGTTCATATAATCGATTCTCGCAACCTTTCGAGCGGTATCGGTCTTATTGTCGTGGCTGCTGCGGAAATGGTACAAAACGGTATGACCGCTGAGGAAATTGTAGAAAAAGCAACCGAGCTTACAAAGCATTCCGACGCTTCTTTCGTAATCGACAACCTTGAATATTTACACAAGGGTGGCAGATGCTCGGCTGTGGCAATGCTTGGCGCAAACCTTTTAAAATTAAAGCCCTGTATTGATGTTACAAACGGTAAAATGGATGTTAGCAAAAAATATCGTGGTAAATACGGCGAAGTGTTAAAGCAATATGTTTCAGAACGCCTTGCTGACATCGAAAACATTGATTTAACCCGTGTATTTGTAACACACGCCGGCTGCAGTGATGAAATCGTTAATGCAGTTTACGAACAGGTAAAAGCCACTGCCGACTTTAAGGAAATTATTGTTAACCGTGCCGGCTGCACCATTTCTTCACACTGCGGTGCTAACACCCTTGGCGTTTTGGTTATCAGAAAGTCACCCAAAGCATAATTTTGCATAGTATATTGCAGGGGGCATTTCAGGATATCCTGCATATCGGCGGCAAAAATGTTTTTGTCCTTTGAATAACCGATTTTCCCCTTTATATAAACGAAACCACCCGAATTTTCAGGTGGTTTCTTTTTTTATCATATCATTTAATTTTTGCTGTAAATGGCTTATATCCCCTGCTGATTCATAAATCTCAAACTCAAAGGGAATATTTAATGCCTCGTACTTTGTTTTACACATTTTTTTAAAGGGCAAAAGCTCAACCGATTTAACACACGGATTATTTTTAACTATTTCGGCTAATCTTTCAAGGTTTTCATTGTTATCATTAAGGGTTGGAACGATAACCTGTCTAATTCTTACCGCCTTGTTTTTTTGGTTTAACATTTTCAAAAATTCAAGGGGCTTATCAATAGAACAGCCGATATATTTTAAATAATCACCATCGTTTGTAAACTTAATGTCAAGCATTATATAATCGCTTAAATCTATAAGCTTTTCGACATTTTCGTTTATAATGCAGCCGCTTGTATCAAGGCAGGTGTTTGTACCGTTTTGCTTGCACTTTGCAAAAATTTCGGCCGCAAATTCGGGTTGTAAAAGTGGCTCGCCGCCCGAAAGGGTTATGCCTCCCTCTGTCCCAAAATATTCCTTAAAGCGAAGTGCCTTATTCACAATTTCATCAGCAGAATATTTTGTACCGCCATTTATATTATGGGTTTCGGGGTTGTGACAGTAACCGCACCGGAGCGGACACCCCTGCAAAAAAGCAACAAAGCGCACCCCCGGGCCGTCAAGTGTACCCATTGACTGAATAGAGCTTACAAAACCGTCCATTACATTACCTCGTGGAAGGTACGGCTTATAACCTCACGCTGCTGTTCACGAGAAAGCTTGTGGAAATTAACCGCATAGCCCGACACACGAATGGTTAAATTGGGATAGCTTTCGGGGTTGTTGTATGCCTCAATCAAGGTTTCACGGTTAAGCACATTTACATTTATGTGGTGTGCCATTTTTGCAAAATAGCCGTCCAAGATTGTAACCAAATTGGTAATTCTTTCATCATCGCTTCTGCCCAAGGTTTCGGGTGTTATAGAAAATGTGTTTGAAATACCGTCACGGCAGTCATCATAGCTGATTTTAGCTATTGAGTTAAGAGATGCCAACGCACCGTTTTCCTCACGGTTGTGCATTGGGTTTGCACCCGGGGCAAATGCCTCCCCGGCTTTTCTGCCGTCGGGGGTTGCACCTGTGTTTTTACCGTACATAACATTTGATGTTATTGTAAGCACCGAAAGTGTATGAACGGCATTACGGTAGGTCGGTGTTTTGCGAAGCTCGGTAATAGTTTTATGGGTAATTTCCTTAGCAATAAGGTCTACCCTGTCATCATCGTTGCCGAATTTCGGGAAATCGCCCTCTATCTTAAAGTCAACAATATAACCCTTTTCGTTTCTTACCGGCACAACCTTTGCATATTTAATTGCGCTTAAAGAGTCAGCAATAACCGAAAGTCCTGCAATACCAAATGCCATTAAGCGTTCAACATTTGTGTCGTGAAGTGCCATTTGCGACTTTTCATAAGCATATTTGTCGTGCATATAATGAATTACATTCATTGTGTTGACATAAAGCTTTGAAAGCCAAGCGAGATATTCATCGAAACGCTCAACAACTGTGTCATAATCAAGCACATCGCCTGAAATTATGCTGTTTTTAGGGCCAATTGCAATGTTGCTTGTGGTGTCATAACCACCGTTTAAAGCAATAAGCAAAAGCTTCGGCAAGTTGCATCTTGCACCAAAGAACTGCATTTGCTTACCAACACGCATTGCCGAAACGCAGCAAGCAATGGCATAATCATCACCATAAATTGGGCGCATTAAATCATCATTTTCATACTGAATAGAGTCAGTATCCTTTGAAATTTGGGCGCAAAAACGCTTAAATCCCATTGGAAGCTTATTTGACCAAAGCACAGTTAAATTGGGTTCGGGCGAAGAGCCAAGGGTGTAGAGTGTGTTCAGAATACGGAAGCTGCTTTTAGTAACCAAGGTTCTTCCGTCTTCACCCATACCGCCAACAGCTTCGGTTATCCACATTGGGTCGCCGCCGAAAAGCTCGTTATATTCGGGTGTGCGAAGATGGCGCGCCATACGAAGCTTCATTACAAAATCATCAATGATTTCTTGCGCTTCGGTTTCGGTCAAGGTGCCGTTTTTAAGGTCACGCTCGATATAAATATCAAAAAAGGTTGAAACACGGCCAAGCGACATTGCAGCGCCGTTTTGCTCCTTAATAGCGGCAAGATAAGCAAAATATGTCCACTGAACTGCTTCCTTTGTATTGGACGCGGGACCACTTATGTCATAACCGTAAAGCATAGCCATTTCCTTCATATATTCAAGAAAACGGATTTGCTGATATAATTCCTCACCAAGTCGAATTTGCTCGGTTTTAAAATCGTCAGTTTCGAGCTGCTTTTTATCCTTTTGCTTTTCTTCAATAAGGCGGTTTATACCATAAAGTGCAACACGACGATAATCACCGATAATTCTACCACGACCATAAGCATCGGGAAGACCTGTAATAACATGACAATGACGGGCATCGCGCATTTCCTTTGTATATGCACGGAAAACACCCTCGTTATGTGTCGTGCGGTATTGAAATTCTTTTTCAATTTTTTCGGAAATTTTATAACCGTAAGCCGCACAGGCCTGTCGTGCCATACGCATACCGCCAAAGGGATTTATGCCACGGCGAAGCGGACGGTCTGTTTGAAGACCGACAATAATTTCATTTTCTTTATCTAAATAACCTGCGGGGTAAGCGGTAAGTGAAGAAACCGTTTCGGTGTCAACATCAAAAACACCGCCGAACTGACGCTCAACCTTGAAAAGTGTTTCAAGCTTTGCCATTAAGTCTTTCGTGCGCTGGGTTGCCCCCTGCAAAAATTCGCTATCCCCTGTATATTCAGTATAATTGGTTTGAATAAAATCTCTTACATTGATTTCATCCTGCCAAACACCCTTATTAAATCCATTCCATTTTTCGCTAATCATAATTTTAAAATTCCTCCATAAAAAAAGCAATTCAGCACGAAAATTACTGAATTGCCCAGACGGTCGGCACAATATATAGTACATTCCCCTGTGGTAATCCACAATATCCGTCAGTAGTGTACTTAGCACAACATATTGTATACCATAACTCTCTTTTTGTCAATATATATTGTAAAATTTATTTTAAAAAATAAATTGATATTTACATAGTAATATGTTAAAATGTTAATTATCAAAATTCAAAGGGATGATTATATGAAAACTGTTATTTCAGTTATCGGTAAAGATTCAGTTGGTATTATTGCAAAGGTAAGTGATGTTTGCAGTAGACACAACGTAAATATTATTGATATTACACAGTCGGTTTTACAGGATATGTTTGTAATGGTTATGCTTACCGAAATTAAAGACCTTAACTGTTCTTTCTCTGATTTTTCAGACAAAATGAAGTTGCTTGGTGAAGAAAATAATCTTGATATCCGTGTGATGCACGAGGATGTTTTTAATTCAATGCACAGAATTTAAGGGGTAAGAAATGATAAATATTCACGACATAATGGAAACCATAAATATGATTTCCGAAGAAAATCTTGACATACGCACTATCACAATGGGCATTTCACTTTTGGACTGCTGTGACAGCGATATCGAAAAGTCTTGCCAAAAGGTTTATGACAAAATCACACGTCTTGCAGGTAATCTTGTAAAAACAGGCGAAGACATTGAAAAAGAATATGGTATTCCGATTATAAACAAACGAATTTCGGTAACCCCCATTTCAATGCTTGTTGCCGCTTCGGGCGGTGACCCTGTTTTATATGCAAAGGCATTGCAACGCGCTGCCGATGCAACAGGCGTTAACTTTATCGGCGGTTATTCTGCTCTTGTTCACAAGGGCTTTGCCGCAGGCGATGAGGAGCTTATCCGTTCTATTCCCCGCGCCCTGAGTGAAACAAATAATATTTGTTCAAGCGTTAACATTGGCTCGACAAAAGCGGGCATAAATATGGACGCCGTAAAGCTTATGGGTGAAATTGTGCGCGAAACTGCCGAAATCACTGCCGACCGCGAATGCATCGGTTGTGCAAAGTTAGTTGTTTTTTGCAACGCAGTTGAGGATAATCCCTTTATGGCTGGTGCTTTTCACGGCGTGGGCGAGCCCGACTGTGTTATTCACGTTGGTGTTTCGGGCCCCGGTGTTGTGCAAGCCGCAATTAAAAAGCACCCAAATGCCACTTTGGGCGAAATCGCCGAGGTTATTAAGCGCACCGCCTTTAAAATTACCCGTATGGGTCAGCTTGTCGGTAACGAGGCATCTCGCCGTTTAGGTGTGCCCTTTGGCATTGTTGACTTATCACTTGCCCCCACCCCCGCTGTTGGTGACTCGGTTGCCCACATTTTAGAGGAAATGGGTCTTGAAACCTGCGGTATTCCGGGTACAACCGCCGCACTTGCAATGCTTAACGATGCAGTTAAAAAGGGTGGTGTTATGGCTTCCTCCTATGTTGGCGGTCTTTCAGGTGCATTTATCCCCGTTACCGAGGATGCAGGTATGATTGATGCCGCACGCTCGGGTGATTTACGACTTGAAAAATTAGAAGCAATGACTGCGGTATGCTCGGTTGGTCTTGATATGATAGCTATTCCGGGTGATACCCCCGCCGAAGTTATTTCAGGCATTATAGCTGATGAAGCCGCTATCGGTATGGTAAACAGCAAAACCACTGCTGTACGCGTTATCCCTGCGATAAATAAAAAAGAGGGCGAAGAGCTTGACTTTGGTGGTCTTTTAGGCGCAGGTCCGATTATGGATGTAAACCTTAAAAAGTCACCTAAGAAATTTATTGAACGCGCAGGCCGAATTCCCGCCCCGCTTCAAAGTCTTAAAAATTAGGTGGTTTTATGAAACTTTTATTTAAGCAACGGCTTTTTTCGTGGTTTGACAGCTACGATATTTACGATGAGGCCGGAAATACCCTTTATGTCGTAAAAGGCCAGCTATCTTGGGGACATCTTTTAAAAATTTTTGATAAGGACGGGCGTGAAGTCGGCACAGTAAAGCAAAGAATTTTTTCCTTTTTACCAAAGTTTGAAATTTATGAATATAACCAATATATCGGTTGTATCAGCCGCGAGCTTACCCTTTTTAGACCCCGTTATAATATTGATTTTAACGGTTGGCAGGTTCATGGAAACTATTTTGAATGGAACTATAACATTTTGGATAGAAACAACATTCCCATTGCCGATATTTCAAAACAGCTTTGGAATTGGACCGACACCTACATAATTGATGTCTTTGACCCCAATAATGCACTATACGCTTTAATGCTTGTTTTAGCAATTGATGCCGAAAAATGTTCACGCGATAATTAAATAAACATAAAAAAACCTGCTCTTTCGAGCAGGTTTTTGTTATTACATTTTTGCAAGGTTAGCTTTAAGGTTTGCAAGCTGTTCTTTGAGTTCTTTTGGTAACTTGTCGCCAAACTTCTTATAATGTTCTTCAATTTCAGCTGCTTCCTTTTCCCAAACTGCCTTGTCAACAGTTAAGATATCCTTAAGGGTTTCGATATCCATATCCAAATCAGTAAGGTCGATATCTTCGGGCTTTGGAATGTAACCGATAGCAGTTTCGGTGGCGTCTGCCTTGCCTTCGCAACGGTCAATAATCCAGTTAAGAACGCGCATATTGTCGCCAAAACCTGGCCATACAAAGTTGCCTTCATCATCAGTTCTAAACCAGTTAACATTGAAAATCTTAGGAGCTTTGTCGCCGAGCTTTTCGCCCATTTCAAGCCAATGCTTAAAGTAGTCACCCATATGATAACCACAGAAAGGAAGCATAGCCATTGGGTCGCGGCGAACAACGCCTACTGCACCCGCAGCAGCTGCAGTAGTTTCAGAAGCCATTGCAGAGCCAACAAATACACCGTTAACCCAGTCCTTTGATTGATATACAAGCGGAGCGCACTTAGCACGACGACCGCCGAAGATAATTGCAGAAATCGGCACACCTTCGCCCTTGTTAAATTCTTCAGAAATGCAGGGGCAGTTTTCAGCAGGAGCTGTAAAGCGTGAGTTTGGATGTGCAGCATAGGTAGATTTGTCTGCCTTGTCAAACTTTGAAGCATCCCAAGGATTGCCAAGCCAGTCAATAGCATTTTCAGGTAAATTCTTATTAAGGCCTTCCCACCAAACTGTGTTGTCGCTTAAATCGTGAGCAACGTTGGTGAAAATTGTGCCCTTCTTGGTGCTTTCAAGAGCATTGAAGTTTGATTTTTCGTTGGTGCCGGGAGCAACGCCGAAGAAGCCGTTTTCAGGGTTGATAGCATAAAGACGACCGTCAGGACCTATCTTCATCCAAGAAATATCGTCGCCAACTGTCCAAATCTTATAGCCCTTTTCACGCAAATATGCGGGAGGAATAAGCATTGCGAGGTTGGTCTTACCGCAAGCAGATGGGAATGCAGCAGCAACATATTTAACTTCACCTTGTGGGTTTTCAAGACCGAGGATGAGCATGTGTTCAGCCATCCAACCCTCTTTCCAGCCTTGGTAAGAAGCAATACGAAGTGCGAAGCACTTTTTACCTAAAAGCACGTTTCCGCCGTAGCCCGAGTTTACAGAGATAATGGTGTTATCCTGTGGGAAGTGGCAGATATATCTCTTTTCTTGATCGATATCGCAGCGTGAGTGTAAACCGCGTACCCAGTCATTGCTGTCGCCTAAAACCTCTAAAACCTTGGGGCTTACACGGGTCATAATAAGCATATTAAGAACAACGTAAACAGAGTCAGTTACCTCAATACCGATTTTAGCAATTGGTGAGCCGATAGGACCCATTGAGTAAGGGATTACATACATTGTACGGCCCTTATAGCTGCCGCGTGCAATGTCGTAAAGCTTTTTATACATTTCAGCAGGGTCACACCAGTTGTTTGTGGGGCCTGCTTCTTCTTTAGTTGGGGTACAAATAAATGTACGGTCTTCAACACGAGCAACGTCGTTTGGCTTTGTTCTGTGAAGATAGCAATCAGGCAACTTTTCGGGGTTTAATGCCTCCAATTCACCAAGCTCAACAGCAAGCTTACGGAGCTCTTCGGTTTGTTCGTCGGAACCATCAACCCATACAACCTTATCAGGTGTAAGAAGGTCTTTCATTTCGTCCAACCATTTGATAACTGTCTTGTTAGTTGTCATTTTTATTCTCCTTTTAAAAAAATCAATTTTTTCCTTTATACATTATACCCTATAACACATTATATTGCAAGAATTTCGTTATAATTTTAACACATTTTTTACATTTTTGGCTCATAAGCGGGTATTGGCTCTAATTTAAAGCGGTTTAGTTTATAAAGGCGGTCAAATTTTGCCTTAAGTTCGCCATCTTCACAAATGCCTGTGCGTATATATTTATCCAAAACAGCATAAGAAAAGCCAAGGTTTTCTTCATCACTTTTTCCGCTTAAACCGTCAATGGGGGTTTTGTCAACAAGGTTTTCGGGCAGTCCCAAAAGCTTGCCAATAATTTTAACCTCTTCAACAGTAAGGCGTGAAATGGGGCTAAAATCACCTGCCGCATCACCGTAGCGGGTTGAATAGCCGACATAATCCTCCGACAAATTGCAGGTGTTTGCCACCCTGCCGTTATTACTTTGGCTTATTGCATAAAGTGTTGCCATTCTGATACGGGCGGGCAAATTCGTTGCGGTTTGCTTTGTTATTTCCATATCCTTTGGCATTGCCGACAAAACACCATCAACCGCCGCTTTAATATTAACTGTATAATTTTTGATGCCTAAAAAATTAACAAGCTGAATTGAGCAGTCGATATCACTTTGCTCACCGCAGGGCATTAAAACGCCTATAACACGGTCACGGCCAAGTGCCTCTACACAAAGGGCCGCCACAACCGAGCTGTCCTTTCCGCCCGAAATACCGACAACCGCATTACAGCCCTTGCCGTTTTCCTCGAAAAAGTCTTTTATCCACTGAATACATTCATTCTTTATTTTTTCGGCCTGAAACATAAAAACACCACCAAAAATATTATAATGTAATTATACAC
>CAMFSU010000058.1 GCA_945983355.1 uncultured Clostridia bacterium
AAGGAGTGTTACCTCTATGCCATCGCCACGAGATTCAATTTGTTGCACCCAATATTGGTCTCAACAAGATATTATTATACATACATGCTATACTTATGTCAACACTTTTTTAAAACTTTTTTTAAAAAAATTTTATCACCACAATATCTTGGGTTTTAGCTATTTTTACACACTATTTTTAAGTAAAAAAAGAGGGCGGAAAACCCACCCTCTCTACATATTATATATATACAGTCATTTACGAAAACTAAAAAATTAGCCCAAAATAACTATACCTGCAATTACCATAGCAATTACCACATAATGCTTCCAAGACATTTTTTCTTTTAGGAAAATTCTGCTCCACAAAACTGAAATTGCACAGTAAGCAGAAATGATTACCATACCAACTGAAAAATCGCTGAACATAACTGCCATATAGAAGATTTGGCCAACGGTTTCGCACAAGCCGCCAAAGTATAATTGTTTATTACCTTTAAACATATTATCCTTTTTAACAAGCTTAACCCAAATGAATGCGAACACTGCCAAAACAAAGAAGGTTAACTCAAACGCAGAGTTTGCGGCGTAGTCGCTCATTTCAATGCCGGTTTTTTCAATAAACCAATCTGAAAAAAGAAATTCATCGCCAACGGTACCGAGTGCATCTATTATAAGGTAAGAAATCGGCAACAAGAAAGCAAGTATACTTTTAGCATATTTACGATTTGCTCTTTCCTGTCTTGCCTGTCTAACCTCTTCATCCTCATGCTGCTCAACAAAACCAAGTGCAACAATACCAACAGTTATCATGGCAATACCAACGATTGTGGTGACTGTTATATCCTCGGTTGAGGTTAAACCAAAAATAAGGCACAAAATAAACGCAAGTGCACCCGACGAGTTGCAAATTGGCGAAGAAATCGAAAGTTCGATATAACGAAGACCAATGTAACCCAAAACCATTGCAAATATGTAAAGCGCTGCAATAGGCAGATAGTAGACAAAGTCCATCAACTTAAAATCGGTATAGAAAATGCTTGCTACCATTTTGGGCACAGCATCAACACCGACTGTGTTATCGATTATTGCGCCGCCGATAAGGGTAATGAAAAAGTGAATACCCATTATAAGACCAACGGCAAAAACAACCTTCCAATGACTGTTTTTATCCTTTTCTCTTGTTCCCATTTTTGAAAACAGGTCAGAGCCGCTCCAACAAAGCAGAGCTAAAATTGAAAAAATATAAAACATTTTTACACCTCTTAAATAATTATTTTCTTAAATACATTATTTAATTGGTGGTGGACGGCGTCTAAAATGCCTGCACGGAAATATTTTTTTAAGTCGTTTTGTCATATTTAATCCGTTAATTTATTTGCAAAATCGCAAAGTTCTTTATCACTGTAAAATTCGATAGTGAGTTTACCCTTGCCCTTGCCAGTTGAAACAATTTTAACCTTGCGACGAAGCTCGCTGCGAAGAGAAAGCTCAACCTCACTGTAAAGCTTGTTCTTTTCTTGTTTCTTTACGGTTTTGGCGGGCTTTTTAGCAAGCTGTGCCATTCTTTCTAAATCACGCACAGAAGCGCCTTCCTCCGCGGCTGAGAGCATTTTTTGACGAAGTTCGGCATCCTCAACTGTTATAAGTGTTCTTGCGTGACCTGCGGTGATTGCGCCAACACGCAAAGCCGAAAGCTCATCCTCATTAAGATTTAAAAGGCGAAGCGCATTTGTAACCGCAGTACGAGATTTACCCATGCGAGTGGCAACCTCTTCCTGTGTTAAGCCAAAGGCGTCAATAAGTGAACGATAACCAAACGCTTCTTCAACGGGGTTTAAATCCTCGCGCTGTAAATTTTCAATAAGCGCAATTTCCATCAGTTCTTGCTGTGAAGCGTCCTTAATTATAACCGGCACTTCCATAAGCCCTGCCATACGGCAAGCTCGCCAACGCCTTTCACCTGCGACTATACTATATCTGCCATTTGAAAGTGGCGTAACCACAATAGGTTGTATTAAACCGTGTTGTGCGATGCTATCCGCAAGTTCCGAAACTGCATCATCATCAAAGTCCTTACGGGGTTGGTCACGATTTGGTTCAATATCATTTATATTTAAGGTTACGGCGCCGTTTTGCTCGGTAGCGTTTTCGCTAAAAAGAGAATCAAGTCCACGGCCAAGTCCACGATTTTTAACTGCCATAATTTACACTCTCCTGCTTTTCTTTAAAAATTCTTTTGCAAGGTCATTATAAGCCGCTGCACCCTTTGAACGCTTATCATAATATTGTATCGGCATACCAAAGGATGGTGCCTCTGAAAGTCTTACCGCACGCGGAATCGCAGTTTTATAAAGCTTGTCGGCAAAATATTTCTTGATTTCACCCACAACCTGCCCTGTAAGATTTAAACGACCATCGTACATAGTAAGCACTATACCCTCTATTTCAAGTGTGGGGTTATACAAGCGTTTTACCTGTCTTACCGTTGCCATAAGCTGTGAAAGACCTTCAAGCGCAAAATATTCACATTGAATCGGCACAAGCACGGTATCACTTGCATTTAAAGCGTTGATAGTAATAAGCCCCAAGGATGGCGGACAGTCGATAAATATGTAATCGTATGCCTCACGCACGCTTGCAAGTGCCATTTTAAGCTGATTTTGTCGGTTTTCGATTTCAATTAAATCAATTTCCGCCGCCGCTAAATTTATAGATGCAGGGATAATATCAACCTTTTGAAATTCGGTTTTAATTATGGAATCTTCAATTTTTCCTGTGCCAATAAGCAATTCATAGGTAGAAGCCCTTACATTTTTCTTATGCACACCGTAACCGCTTGTGGTGTTACCCTGTGGGTCGGCATCAACTATAAGCACCTTTTTGCCGGCAATGCCAACCGCCGCAGCTAAATTAACCGCTGTGGTGGTCTTTCCTACACCGCCTTTTTGA
Source organism: uncultured Clostridia bacterium (assembly GCA_945983355.1). Classification (GTDB taxonomy): domain Bacteria; phylum Bacillota; class Clostridia; order Oscillospirales; family Acutalibacteraceae; genus UBA737. Next base: position 2,932 of record CAMFSU010000058.1, read on the forward strand.
TTAACAACCGAGATAATTTTTCCCATTTTAACCTCCAAAACGTGAAATGTTTCACGTGAAACATTGCTTTGTGTTTTTATTATACCAAAGCCAAATGTAATTGTAAATAAAAAAATAAGCCGAATTTTCGGCTTATTTTTTGTCACTTGATTTAAAAATTAACGACATTATTAGTCCCATAACAATAGCGGTTGCAATGCCCGCCGCTGTTGCGGTAAGTCCGCCGCTTAATGCACCTAAAAAACCGTACTGTGAAACCGCTTTTTCTACACCTTTTGCAAGACTGTAACCAAAACCCGTAAGTGGTACCGTTGCACCTGCGCCTGCAAACTTTACAATCGGCTCATATACGCCGATAGCGGTTAATATTACACCCGCCACCACATAGGACACCAATATTCTTGCGGGTGTCAGCTTTGTGCAGTCAATAAGCAGTTGACCGATTACACATATCGCACCGCCCACCGCAAAGGCCTTTATACACTCTAAAAACAAATTCACAATACCGCCCCTTTGTTTCACGTGAAACATTTTTAATATTTTGAGCGTGTATTGTGAATTTATACCTTAATATCAAAATAATTATTTACAATTTCCTTAACCTTGTCATATTCCAAATGACGAACACAAAGACTGTCAGCTCGTTCGCTACGGACTGTGATTGTTAAACGGCAGGTTTTGTGCCAAATATCAGGTGGAAAACGGGTGAGTTTAATTTCGCCTATATTTTCCTTTGGGCAGTAAAGCTCGCAGGTGCGAAGCCCCTTTCTGCCACGAATAAACACATTTTCGCCGAAATCGACCTTGCTTTTAAAACATTCAAAAAGACAGAGCCCCGCAAAGCACAAAATATATGCCCCCACAACAAAGAAGCAAAAAACAATAAAGCGGGTAAAATCTTGAAACCTTAAACCCAAAACAATAGCCAATACGGTTGCACCTATTAAATAAATGGTTGGAAAGAAAAGAAAACGGCTTTTGTTAAGCGGATTTTCCTTTGGTTTTATAAAGATACCTGTGTCGCACTTAAAAAACGGCAAATATTCAGCAAAGTGCTTTCTTATTTGTTGGCCTTTTTCAAGGGGGATTACCACTTCGGAACGGTTTTTACTGTCGCCATAACCGCCGACGCTGACCCTCATGGCAAAGCGTTTTATAAGCATCAAGAGAAGTGACTGTTCAATTCTTACATTATTTATTGCCGCTTTTTTAAAGGAGGTGCGCTGTCTTACTATAATTCCCGACAGCATTTCAATTTTTTCTTTACCTAAAACAAGCTGGAAGTTTAGATATTTAAAAAGCGAATATAAAAAAGAAACTAAATACGAGCTTAAAAAGATTAAGCTTATAGTATTTACAACCGGCGGGAAATAGGTTTCAATTTTTTGTGAAAGCGACGCGATTTCGTTTAAAAGCATATCGCTTATGGCTATTCCAAGCAAATTACCCGCACGGTTTATAAGCGGAACACCAACAATTATGCCTGTAAATGCCGATGAGGTTGTTGCCGCAAGAATTGCAATCTTAAATACCGAATACCTTATTACCCGCTGTTCTTCCACACCGTAAAGCAATTTCGATACTTCTTTGCTCGCCTTAACACTTAATTTAAATTCATAGTCTGACTTGTTTACAGTGCCTGCCTCGGTATTTAGGCGAAAGGTTACCGCACGAAAAACAAATTCTAACGGGTTTTGCTTTGTTTGCACCGATGAAAGCTTTTTAATATTGATTTTTGCGATTTTGCGGAAAAACAAACCGCTTATAACGGTTATTGTTTGGTTTTGCTCGTTAAAAACAAGCTTAAAGCACCACCAACGCAAAAAACCAAAAATCAACAACACAATTAAAAGAATTATTTCAAAGTGCAAAATACTGTCATATTCACCGCTTACGGAGTATTGTATAACCCCCCTTACAACAGGAAGCAATAAAATAAATAAAAACGGCTTTAAAAAATTAAAAATCATCAAAGGGTGGGCGCGAAAGGTTTTAGACATTTCGTTCCCCCTCTGCCAAGAAGTCGATTATTGCCTCTACCGACTGCTTTTCGGTTTCAGCAACAAGCAAATAACTGCGGGCGGCTTTAAGGCGCACCGCTGCTATACCAAATTTTCGTGCTAAGGGTGTTTCAAAGCTTTGGGCATAAATCATTCGTTTATAGGGCATTATGTGTTCGGTCTTAATGAAAATACCGTATTTTACAACTACCGCATCGTTTGTTAAAACAATTTTGTAACCCTTAAAAAAGAAAGGCAGATACAAAAAAGTGATTAAAAGTCCCAAAACCGCTATTACGATAGCGGCAATTTTAAAATAAACCCAAAGCTTTGTTAAAAAAAGGCAAAGTGCAATTAAGACAAATGCCGTTAAAAGTATTCTGACTTGCCAAAGGGTTGTGGTCTTTTTAGGTAAAGTATTTTCTTTCAATTTTTCACCTCTTGCGCCTATGCATAATAAATAACTAAAAATTATTATTTATTAGGCGTTTTTATTTTATCCCAATATTCTTTTGAGGTTTGCTCGAATTTATTGTCGCCAAAAGTATAATATTTCTTATTTTTTATATCATCAGGAAGATATTGTTGGTTTACATAATGCCCCTTATAATTGTGTGGATATTTATAGTGTTGACCAACGATTTCAGCATCCTCGCCATCAAAATGTTTGTTTTGTAAATGGCGTGGAATTTCTATCCCAAGTCCCCTCTCGATATCTGCCATTGCGGCGTTAATTGCATCATGTGCGGTGACCGATTTTGGTGCAGTTGCCACCAAAATAACTGCGTTTGCCAGTGGCAGTCGTGCTTCGGGCAGGCCTACATACATTGCAGTATCAACAGCCGCTTTTACAATGGGAATTATTTGCGGGTAAGCAAGACCGACATCTTCATTAGCGCAAACCAAAAGGCGCCTGCAGGCGCTTGGCAAATCACCCGCCGCCAAAAGCCGACCCAAATAATAAATTGCGGCATCCGGGTCAGAGCCACGCATCGATTTTTGATAAGCCGAAATTATATCATAATGCTGGTCGCCCTCACGGTCGTATCTAACCGAGTTAGAAGACAAAATTTCTTCAAGCAAATCATCAGTTACATCAATGCCTTGACTGTTTTCAGCAGTAACAAGACAAAGTTCTAATGTGTTAAGGGCTTTACGAACATCCCCATTTGCCGAGGTTGCAATTTTTCTTATTGCATCCTCACTTATGTTGATTTTCTTTTGCTTTTCGTCACTTACAATACCCACACCGCGGGTGATAACACCAATAATATCTTCACGAGAAAGGGGTTTAAATTCAAAAACGGTTGAACGGCTTAATATGGCATTATAAACATAAAAAAATGGGTTTTCGGTGGTGGAGGCAATAAGGGTTATATCGCCGTTTTCTATATAAGACAGTAAAATTTGCTGTTGTTTTTTATTAAAATACTGAATTTCATCAAGATAAAGCAAAATACCGTTACTGCTGTCAAAGGTACCTATGGTAGAAATAATTTCCTTAATATCGGCAGTTGAAGCGGTGGTTGCATTTAAATAACACAGCTTTTTACCGCAATTTTCAGCAATAATGTTTGCAACGGTGGTTTTGCCAACACCTGACGGACCGTAAAATATCAAATTTGGTATTTGTTTAGAATCAATAATTCGCTTTAAAACCTTACCTTCTGACAAAATGTGCTTTTGTCCGAAAACATCTTCTATTTTTTGCGGTCTTAATTTATCAGCCAAGGGTGATGCCATATTATCCCTCCTCACCTTTTGATTATACTAAATTTTTCTAAATATTTCAATACTCATTAGTACAAGCCAACCCATCATACAATGAAATATATTATATTTTGGGGCGATTTGCTTGAAAAAAACTGTTTTTATAAAAAACGCCGCAATTTTAACCGCAACCTCTCTTTTACTGCGGTTTGCGGGCATAATTTTTAAGGTTTGGCTGTCAGGCGCAATAGGCAGCGAAGGCATTGGCCTTTATCAACTTGTTTTTTCGGTTTATGTTTTGGCTTCCACCTTTGCCACAAGCGGAATTTCCACCGCAGTCACCCGACTTTGCGCCGAGGAAATCGCCAAAGAAACACCAAAAAACTGCAAGCGGATACTAAACCGCGCAGTTTGGCTTTGTCTTACAGTTGCCGTTTTTTCAGCAGCTTTGATAATATTCGGCGCCGATTTTATAGGTAAAAATATTTTAGGTGATGCACGCGCGGTGCCTTCCCTTAAAATTTTACCGCTTTCTCTTCCCTTTATGGCATTTTCCTCTTGCCTTAGGGGTTATTTTATAGCACGGCGACGGGTTTTATCAAATTCTATCGGTCAAATTTTTGAACAAGCGGTCAGAATTTTATTTGTTGTTTTATTTATAAAAATGTTTGTTAAAAAAGGTCTTGCCGCCTGTTGCTTTGGCATTATTTTGGGTGATGCCGTTGCCGAAGCTTTTGGATTTTTGTTGCTTTATTTGTCATATATTTTCGATAAAAGAAACCTTAAATCAACAAAAACCAACACAACAACCGGTATTTTCCGCAAAATTTTGCATATAACTGTGCCCATTACAAGCGGTAGATATCTAAATTCGCTTTTAAGAACAGGCGAAAATGTTTTGGTGCCCAAAAATTTAGCAAAATATCATTTATCGGGCGCAAATGCGCTTTCACAGTTCGGTATGATTAAGGGTATGGCTTTGCCATTATTGTTTTTTCCGTCCGCTATACTAAATTCCGTATCTACATTACTAATTCCCGAAATATCGGAGGCGGTCACAAATAAAAACCTCCATACCATAAAAAGTGCAAGCGAAAAAATTATAAAGCTAACCCTTGTTTGCGGTATTTTATGCGGTGTTTTGTTTTTCTTTGGTGGTGAAAGAATAGGCGTTTTAATTTATCATGATAGTGATGTTGGCTTTTTGCTTAAGGCCCTTTCCCCCATTGTGCCGCTTATGTACCTTGACAGTATTTGCGACGGTATTTTAAAAGGACTTGACCAACAAAGCTTTACCTTTAAAACCGCCATAAGCGATTCGGCTTCCCGCATTGTGTTGGTTTTACTGCTGCTGCCAAAAATGGGGATAAAGGGTTTCATTTTAATAATGTATTTTTCAAACCTTTTAACCTGTCTTTTAAATGTTGGGCGCCTTATTAAAATAAGCGGGGCAAAAATTAAAATTTTGGGTGATTTATTATTGCCGCTTTTGTCGGCCATTACCGTTTCAATGGTTTCAAACACAATATTAAAGCTTATAAATCTTCAAAACAATTTGGTTTACATAATATTTTTAGTGGGGATTTCGTGTCTTCTTTATATCGGTGTGCTTTACTATCTTGAAATAATACCAAAAAGACCGGTGAAAACGCTGATAAAATAGCCCGTTTTCAGCCGTTTATTTTTAAAAAAGCAAACAATGTATCGTTTTTTCTTTTTCCATTAGCTTAAAAACAGCGTTTTTTACCTTAAATTTTTAAAAAATTCCTGCAAAACCGCAAGACAATCATCTTCCATAATGCCACCGTAAATTTCTACCTTGTGGTTAAAGGGATAATCACACAAATTTATAACGCTGTCCATACATCCCATTTTGCAGTCATAAGCACCAAAAATTACGGTTTTAATTCTTGCGTTAATGATAGCACCCGTACACATTGGGCAGGGCTCTAATGTGACATACAGCTCACAGTCATCAAGCCGCCAGCTATTAAGTTTTTGACAAGCAATATTTATTGCTTCGATTTCGGCGTGGGATAGTGCGTTTTGCAGTTGCTCTCGCCTATTATGTGCACTGGCAATTACCTCGCCGTTTTTTACAATTACTGCACCAACGGGTACTTCGCCCTCTTCAGCGGCTTTTTTTGCCTCTGAAATTGCTATTTTCATAAATTCTTTATTCATAAATTCACCTAAAAATAAAGGGGCTCTAACATTTTTTCAGTTAGAGCCCCCTTTTAAAACATTTTTTATAGTGTTTGAATTGTTGTTTCTTTTTTCTCTGAGATTTGCGCCACACAAGACGGTTTACCATTGCGACAAGCAAAAATTAGGAAAGGACTGATACCTATGAAAATAGAAAGCACAAGATAAAGCGTAGCGTTTTTGTTTGCAAAAATTGCAAATATACGCCACAAAGCAATATATTGAACAACTGAAATACCTATAATAACAGGAAAGTAAACTAAATAATATCCAAGTTGTATTACAAGCGTAACTGCTTCTACGTCAGCCGGTGTTGCACCACTTGCACCTAATACAATACCGACAAAAAATACAATAACAAAAAACAAACAAACCATTATCAGCGGAACAACACTTAAAATGGTTAATATTATAGAAAACCTTGCCGACTTTTTACCGTTTACTTTTATGTATTGCTCAGCAACCTTACCCAAAGCGTAGCTATTTAAAATGGGAACAAACGCAAACCAACCATGCTTTAAACCAAGATTTTGGTGCATTTTCATAATACCAATACCTTGAAAAATTATTGCAACAACCACATAAACAAATGTAAAAAATAATAAACCAAAAAGAAATATAAGAGTTACCCCGCCCAAGAGCGCTAAATCAGATGAATTGAAAATATTATCTAACGAAGAATATGAATCATAAGATGGATAAGCATATCCCATAAAAAACACTCCCCTTTTTAAAATTTAAAAAATTTTAACGCATCATAAATGCAAATTAAAATAACAAAAATGGTGATTTCGGTTAAGAAAAACCATTTATATTTTTGCTTTTCGCCACTTTCGGTATTAGACGGTGATAATTTAAAAGCACACTTTTCATTTTTAAGAAAAATAAGCCCCGCAACACCAAGCAAAAGACAAATTGTTAAATAAAATGTGTAAATAATGTTTTGCAAGTTAACCGACACATCCGCAAAGGCATATTGGAAAACAACCGAAGATAAATTATTATATGCGTGAATTAAAATTGCAGGCCAAATAGAACCGCACTTAACAGTTATAAAGCCCAAAACAAGCCCAACTAAAAAAGCAAATGGGGCTTGTTGGAAATTACCGTGCATAAGACCAAACATTATAGCTGACACAATAATTGCAAATCCGTCGCCAAATTTTCTTAAAGCGCCAAGCAAAACACCGCGACAGGCAAATTCTTCAACAAGCGGTGGAATAACCGCCGTTGAAATAACGGTTAATGTTACACCTAAAATACCTGTTGGGTCTTTGCCAAAGTCAACATCATAATTTACGCCAAAGCTTTCAAAAATACTGCCTGCTATTGACACCGCAATGTTTGTAAAAGCACAAAATCCAATACCCATTAGGATAAAAACAAACCAATTTTTTGTTTTTGGTAAGCTAAAATCTATAATTTTGCTGATTTTATACCCGCCAATTTTAAAAAACAGGGCAAAGGGAACAATAAACATACTAAACGATGCCAATATTTGAATAAACTGTAAAACATAAGGGTCACTTAAAATTTCTCTTGTTTTTTCCAAGGAAAAACCTGCTACCGCAAATAAAAGTGGTAAAATATATTTCAAAAGCGAGGAAAAAATCAACAAGCATAAAAATGAAGCACCCGAAAGCCGCGAAATCTTTTTAATTTCACGGCTTTCATTATAGCTTTTTTCATTAAACCCGTAAGGCGCACGGTAAACAAAGCTTTTTATTCGGCTGTTTTGTTGTTCACCAAAGGTTTCGGTATTTAAATCTAAATTTTCGTTCATAAGGAAAAATCACCATTAAAATAAGTTTTTACCGCTTTTTTAATTTTCCTCATCCTCAATAATTTCATCGGGTTGGTTGTTTTCGGCCTCTAATGCGGCGGCATCAACCGTGCCTGCATCAGCATCGGCTTCCTCCGGCTTGTCGTTTACCTCAGCTTCGTTGTGTTCTGCAATACCAACCGACAAAATCTTTTCACCCTCGGCCACACGCATTACACGAACACCCTTTGCAGGACGGCTAAAGGTTGAAATATCACCCGCAAAAATACGGATAACAATGCCGTTTGAAGCAATCACTATAATATCTTCTTCGCCTGTAACAGGGATAGTTGCCGCAACACAGCCATATTTTTCGGTGCGGTAGTTAGTAAGACCCTTACCGCCACGGGTTTGAATACGGTAATCGCTAATATTACTGATACGGCCGTAACCTGTTTCGGTAATGGTTAAAATCTTGGTGTCGGGCACAGTTACCGCCATATCGACAACCTCGTCACCCTTGCGCATACTAATTGCACGAACACCACGGGCATTTCTACCCATAGCTCGCACATCAGTTTCCTTAAACTGAATTGCAAGACCATTTTTGGTTGCAACGAAAAGGTTTTGGTTGCCATCGGTCATTCTTACAAATGCAAGCTCGTCATCATCATCAATAGAAATTGCAATAATACCGCTCTTACGGGTGTTTCTAAACTCTGAAACCTTTGTACGCTTAATTGTACCTTTTTTGGTAACCATTGCAATATACTTTTCTTCATCCAATTCGCTTGCAGGTAAAATAACAGTAATCTTTTCACCCGGCATTAAGGGCACAATATTTACCATATTCATACCCTTTGAGGTACGGCTTCCTTCGGGAATTTCGTATGCCTTTATACGATACATTCTACCTAAATTTGAGAATAGCATTACATAGTCATGTGAAGAGCATACAAACATATTTTCAACAATGTCATCTTCACGGGTGGTCATACCGGTAATACCACGGCCACCACGATTTTGAACATTGTATGTGTCAGCAGGCAAACGCTTAATATAACCGTTAACTGTTTTTGTAAGCACACATTCCTCTTTTGGAATAAGGTCTTCAATATCAACCTCACCCAAAACATCCGAAATTTCGGTGCGGCGGTCGTCAGAATATTTATCGCGAAGGTTTAAAGATTCTGTTTTAACAATATCCAAAATTCTATCTCTTGATGCTAAAATAGCGTCACATTCCTTAATAAAATCAAGTTTTTCTTGTAACTCATCAAGAATTTTTTGTTTTTCAAGACCTGCGAGTTTTCCTAACTGCATTTGAACGATAGCGGTGGTTTGAATATCATCAAGACCAAAGCGCTCAGATAAGGTTTCTTTACTTTCGGCAATGGTTTTGCTTCTTCTTATAATTGCAATAACCTCATCAATGAAATCAAGCGCAACCTTAAGTCCCTCTAAAACGTGGGCGCGTTCAGCCGCTTTATTACGGTCAAACACAGTTCTGCGGCGAATAATTTCATATTGGAAGTCAATGCTGTTTTGAAGCATTTCCTTTAAGGTTAAAATTTGTGGCTTGCCGTTTACAATAGCAAGTAAAATTGCACCAAAAGTGGTTTGTAAAGCGGTATTTTTATAAATTTTATTAAGTACAACCTGTGGGTTGGCATCCTTTTTAATGTCAACTACAATACGCATACCGCCATCACGGTTTGAAGAATAGTCAACAACATCGTCAATACCTTCAATTTTCTTTTCAGCCGCAAGGTCATAAATATGCTTAACAAGGTCTTTTTTACGTACCTTATAAGGAATTTCGGTAATAACTATGCGAAATTTACCGTTTTTAGTTTCTTCAATTTCTGCCTTACCGCGAACAACAATTTTACCACGGCCTGTGGCATAAGCGGCACGGATACCCGCACGGCCCATAATAATGCCGCCGGTAGGGAAGTCAGGTCCCTTAATATATTCGCAAAGGTCAGAAAGCTCGGCATCGGGGTTGTCAATAAGACAACACATAGCGTCAATAACCTCACCTAAATTGTGGGGTGGAATTTCAGTCGCCATACCAACCGCAATACCCGAAGAGCCGTTAACCAAAAGCTGTGGAAAACGAACAGGTAAAACCTCGGGCTCTTGTAAACGGTCATCATAGTTTGGAAGCATATTTACAGTATCCTTTTTAATATCATCAAGCATACTGTAAGAAAGGCGATTCATTTTCGATTCGGTATAACGGTAAGCAGCAGCGGGGTAACCGTCAATGTTACCAAAGTTGCCGTGACCGTCAATTAAAGGATAACGAAGGGAGAAATCCTGCGCCATACGAACCATTGCATCGTAAACGCTGGCGTCACCGTGGGGGTGATATCTACCAAGCACGGTACCAACAGTATCAGCGCATTTACGATATTTACTTTCAGGTGTTAAGCCGTTTTCATACATTGTGTAAAGAATACGGCGGTGAACGGGCTTAAGACCGTCACGAACATCGGGCAAAGCACGGCCCACAAGCACCGACATCGAATATTGAAGCATACTTTGCTTTACTTCGTCGGTAATCTCAACAGGAAGAATTTTTGTATCACTGCTTTCGGGCCAATAAACTAATTCTTGTTTAGCCATTACTTTTTCTCCTTTCCTTAAATATCCAAATCAGTCGCATAAATTGCGTTATCTTCAATAAATTTACGGCGTGGCTCAACCTCTTCACCCATCAAAATGGTAAAGGTTTCATCAGCCAAAGCAGCATCAGCCATAGTAACCTGTAAAAATGTTCTTCTTTCGGGGTCAAGGGTTGTTTCCCAAAGCTGTTCGGGGTCCATTTCACCAAGACCTTTATAACGCTGAACATCTACACCTGTGCCGAGTTCTTCAACCTTTAATGTTTTTTCCTCGTCGGTAAACACATCAAAATGCTGTTTACCCTTTGAAATGCGGTAAAGGGGAGGTTGTGCCAAATAAATATGGCCTGTTTCAATAAGCTGTGGCATATATCTAAAGAAAAATGTTAATAAAAGTGTTCTGATATGGCTACCGTCAACGTCGGCATCGGCCATAATAACAATTTTATCATAACGAAGCTTGCTTAAATCAAAGTTTTCACCAATTCCTGTGCCGAGCGCAGTAATTACAGGTGTTAGCTTATCGTTGCCATAAACCTTATCTTCTCTTGCTTTTTCAACGTTAAGCATTTTACCCCAAAGTGGCAAAATTGCCTGATATGTAGCATTTCTGCCTTCAACTGCCGAGCCACCTGCCGAGTCACCCTCGACAATGTAAATTTCGGTCTTTGTAGGGTCGTTAGAAATACAGTCGGTAAGTTTTTCAGGCATTCTTGTCTTGCTGCCAATACCTGCCTTGTTTCGTGATGCCTCACGGGCTTTTTGAGCCGCTTCACGCGCATTTGATGCGGCAATTGCCTTATCAATAACAATTTTTGCATCAGCGGGGTTTTCTTCAAGGAATTTATAAAGCTGGTCGTTTACAATGTCGCGTACCAACTGACCAACAGAGGTATTACCAAGCTTTGCTTTGGTTTGGCTTTCAAACTGTGCATCGGCAAGCTTAACCGATACAACCGCAACCAAGCCCTCCATAATATCGTCAGCTTTAAGATTATCAGAAGATTCCTTAAGCTTTTTGAAATCGTGGGCGTATTTGTTAACAACACGGGTAACAGTTTGTTTAAATGCCTGCTCGTGTGTACCGCCGTCGATAGTGTGCAAGGTATTTGCAAAGGATAAAACTTTGTTATCGTAAGCAGTTGACCATAAAAGCGCAATTTCAGCGGTTTCATCCTTCTTACTGCCTGAAAGATAAACAACATCGTTAATTAAGCTTTCCTTTTTTATGCCTTTAAGCAAATATTCAACATAAGATTTAATACCGCCCTCAAAGCAAAGGTCATCACTTTTACCCTTAGTGGCAATAGCGTCATCACTTCTACGGTCGGTTAAAACAACACGAATACCCGCATTTAAAAATGCTTGTTCTCTTAAACGATTAAGCAAAATATCATAATCATATGTTGTGGTGTCGGTAAATATTGTGGGGTCGGGCTTAAAGGTAACAGTTGTACCTGTTTCGGTTGTTTCGCCAATAACAGTTAAATCGGTTACAATAGCGCCCTTTTCATAGCGTTGCTTGTAAATATTTTTACCGTCCCTAACTTCAACCTCAAGCCAGTTTGAAAGGGCGTTAACAACACTTGCACCTACACCATGAAGACCACCGGATACTTTATATCCGCCACCGCCGAATTTACCGCCTGCGTGCAAAATTGTAAATACAACGGTTACGGTTGGAATACCTTTTTGCGGGTTAATACCAACAGGTATACCACGGCCGTTGTCAGTAACACGAATAATACCATCGTCAAGTATTTCAACATCAATTTTTGTGCAATAGCCCGCCAACGCTTCGTCAATAGAGTTATCAACAATTTCATACACCAAATGGTGCAATCCGCGTTCACCGGTAGAGCCGATATACATACCTGGGCGTTTTCTTACCGCTTCAAGACCTTCCAATACCTGTATGGAATTTTCGTCATAATTTTCGGTTACAGGTGTTGTAATTTCGTTATTCATTAAAAACTTCCTTTCAAAGCTTTAATATTTTCTATAAAATATTTGACCTTTTTTGTAGAGTTAAAGGGGAAATTTGCGAAATATAAACGCTGTTTTCTTTTTTGTTGTTTGTAACAATAAAAGATTTTGGCAATTCATAGCTTACATTTTTTACAATTTTGCTTTTTTCTGCCTTTTCTAAAAAAATGCGTGTTTTTTGCGAAACGGTGGTGGTTTCAATATCGAAAATACCGATTATTTCATCCTCTTTTACAACCGTTTCATTACCTAAATGCACATACATTAAAGCACACACCCATTATTAATAACAAATTTTTTGCCCATTTGTAAGCCCTTTACATTTTGGTCATCACAGCAGGTAATAAATGACTGCATACCTTTTATGTGATTTAAAATATAATTTTGGCGGGTTACATCAAGCTCGCTCATAACATCGTCAAGCAAAATTACGGGCCATTCGCCAACATTTTTGTTTATAACCTCGGCTTCGGCAAGCTTTACTGCTAAGGCAACGCTGCGCTTTTGACCTTGCGAGCCAAACTTTCGGGCTGAAATGCCGTTAATTTTAAAATCAATATCATCACGGTGGGGACCAATTGAGGTAACACCTGTATACATATCTTCTTGTCGGCTGTTTTTAAGCTCACTTAAAAAATCACCGCTGAAGGAATATACATATTTTGTTTCAAGTGTTTCCTTACCCGCCGAAATACCGCTGTGAATTGTCGGTAAAAATTGGTTCAGCATTTCAATATACTTTTTTCGGTAATTGGTAATTTTTTCGCCTAAATCGGCAATTTCACCCTCAAAAACATCTAACATAATTGAAAGTGTACTGTCATATTTAAAATCCTTAATTACCTTGTTGCGCTGTGCAACTGCACGGGTATAATCTCGTAAAAGATTTATATAATTTGGAAAAATTTGACCTATTGCAGTGTCTAAAAAACGCCTTCTTACTGCGGGACCGTCAGAAACAAGCTTTAAATCAGTCGGTGAAAAGATAACCGCGTTAAATTTTCCCGCCATAAGTGAAGGGGAGGTTAGATTATTCTGATTAAGCACCACACGTCGTTTGTCGGTTATGGTTATTTCGGCCTCGTTTTCAACGCCCTCACTTAAAAATTTAAGATTTATAACGGCTTTTTGACTTCCAAACCTTAAAAAATCGCTATCTTTATTAGTTCTAAAGCTTTTAGCACCTGTAAAAAGCCAAATACCTTCAATAATATTTGTTTTACCCTGTGCATTTTCACCGCAAATTACATTAGTTTCGCCGCAAGGTGAAATTTCTATTTCATTAAGGTTTCTAAAATTTTTTAAGCTTAAACTTAAAATTTTCATACAATTTCAAAACCTTGGCCTTCAAACTCTACCTTATCGCCTTTATAAAGTTTTTTACCACGCATTGTGCAAACTTGGTTATTTACTAAAACTTCACCGTCTTGAATAACTATTTTTGCATGACCACCGGTAGAAACCAAATTTGCAAGCTTCATCGCGCTGTCAAGACGGATAAAATCTTCTTTAATAGAAATTTTTTCAAAATTCATTATTTTAACCTCATCGGCATTATCATATATTTAAAGTTGTCATCATCAACAGGTAAAAATAAAACACCTGCGTTTGGACCGTTAAATAAAATTTGAATTTGTTCATCCTCAATGGCCTTTAAAACATCTAACAAATAGTGGCTGTTAAGACCAATTTCAAAATTTTCACCCTCAAGCTTTAAATTAAAGGTTTCAGTTGCGCGACCAACAGAGGTTGCACAAGTGAAAACAACATTAAGCTCGTTAAAATAGCAACGAATTGGGGTGGTAAAGGATTCACTTATAAGTAATGAAACGCGTTCAATAGTGTTAATTAAATCGCGTGTGTTAACAACAACCCTTTGTTTATTTTCAGTGGGTATTGTTTTTTGGTAATTTACAAAATCACCTTCTAAAAGACGTGAAATAAAGGTATAACCGTTAATATTAAAACCAATAAGGCGATTTGAAACATTTATTTCAATATCTTCACTTTCATCATCAATAAGCTTTACAACTTCATTAAGTGCTTTGCCTGTAACTGTAAATTCAAAATTATTTTGATTTTCAATTTTTTCCTTTTTAATTGCCAAACGGTATCCGTCAATAGCAACAAACTGAATAAAACCGTCATTTAAGGAAATATTAATACCTGTAAGGATGGGCTTTGCACCCTCGTTTTGTGCGGCAGCAAAGGCGGTACCTTTTTTAAGAGAGGCGAAAATTTTGCCGTCAACCTTAAAGCTGTTATCACTTGAAACAGACGGAATTTCAGGAAAGTCGGTTGCAGCCATACCCATAATATCAAAGGTGGCTTCACCGCACTTAATGTTGCAGTTAAGCTTGCTGTCAGCCGAAATTTCAACCTGCATATCGCTCATTTTTCTTAAAATGTCAGCCAAAAGCTTAGCGGGTATAACAATATCGCCTACTTCTTCGCATTTAGCATAAATTTCTTTTTTAATACCCATTTCAAGATTATAAGCAATTAAGGTAATTTTGCCTTGTTCGGCTGAAATTAAAATACCTTCAAGCACAGGCATTGAGGTTTTGCTTCCTACAACGCTTTGAAGTTTTAAAACTGTTTCTAAAAGCTTTGCGCGTTCAACGATGAATTTCATAAAAAATCCTCCAAAATAAGAGTTTTAAAATAACAGCAGTAATAAGCTGTGTTAAAACGGTGGATAACTTGTCCCACACCGCATTATTAAAAGGTTTTGGGTGTTAATTTAAAATTTGATAATTTGTTGATAAAAAAACTTTTAAAAATTTATCAACACTTATAAAACATTTACTAACCTTAATTAACATTAAAAATGTTAGTAATTACCGCCGGCATTATTTCTTAAATTTTTAATAATATCTTCAACAAGCTCTTTTTGATATGGCTTGTCCTTTAAAAATTCTTCAATGCGGTTTACATTGTAAAGCACGGTTGTGTGGTCCTTACCAAAGCTTTCGCCAATAGCTTTATACGAAAGGTCGGTGGTTTCGCGTGCTATATACATTGCAACCTGTCTTGCAAGTGCCAAAGAAGCAGTTCTTCTATTGGATAAAATATCGGCCTCCGACACATTATAGGTGTGGGCAACCTCAACAATAATATTATCAATTTGAATAGGTTCGGGCTTATCGTCCGAAATAATATCCCTAATAAATGTTTGCACAACCGCAACGGTTGGAACCTTGTTTTGAATGTTTATATACGCTTCAAGCTTTTTAACAACACCCTCAAGCTGACGGGTATTTGATTTTATATGCTCGGCAATATAATAAACAATTGCTTCATCAAGTGTAAATCCGCTTTGTTCGGCCTTTTTATTTACAATACCAACCCTTGTTTCAAAATCGGGTGGGGTAATGTCACCGTAAAAGCCACCCTCTAACCGACTGCGAATACGCTCGTCAAGGGTTTTTATTTCTTTAACGGGGCGGTCAAGGGTAACAACAATTTGCTTGCCGTTTTGATAAAGAGCGTTAAAGGTGTTAAAAAATTCCTCCTGTGTGGTTTCCTTACCTGCGATAAAGTGAATATCGTCAAGAAGTAAAACATCAACATTGCGGTATTTATTTCTAAATTCTTCAACCAACGGAAGACCAAGTTTACCTTGGTTTAATGCCTGAATGAATTGGTTTGTAAATTCCTCACCGCGAACAAATTCAACCACCTTGTGCGGATATTTGTTTTTAATGTGGTTTTTAATTGCAAGCATCAGGTGGGTTTTACCAACGCCCGACGGGCCGTAAATTACAAGCGGGTTAAAGGTTGGTTGTGGGATTTGTGCTTCGGCAACGGCAAGTGCTGCGGCGTGTGCAAAACGGTTGGTAGAACCAACAATAAAATTTTGGAAGGTGAAAAAATCTTCAAATGAAAGACCTTCACTTTGTTGTTCGGCCTTTAAAATGACTTCTTCGTCTTCATCAACAACAATTCGTGCAACCATATCAAGACCAATTATAGTTTTAATAGCAGCATTCAATTTTTCAGAATAGTTATTTTCAATAAGACCTTTTATGTGTTGGTCGTTTATAGAAATTGTGAATTCACCATCACTCATAAAAACAGGAACAAGGTCTTTAAAAAAGCAGTTAAATGTAACATCTGAAATTGATTTTTTAAGTTCATCGCAAATGGCCGCCCAAACGGTTTCTAACGGACTTAGTGACATTTTTTTAACCTTCCTTTATATTATAATATTATATATTTATATTAGTATAACATACAGCATATAAAATTGCAACAATTTTTAACAAAAAGAGGCAGATTATGGGGATAAGAACAGACCTTGCATTAGAAACTGAAAAAATAACCGAAAGTGATGGCTTTTATACCGAAAAAGAGGGTGTTTTTGAGTTTAACTATGCCGAAATTAAAAAAAACGAAAGCAAAAATGCAGGAAAATATATAACCCTCTCTTTTTGTGATTTACAAAAAATAACCGACTTTGATGTGCTTGAAAAACAGTTTAAAAAAGCACTTCAAACAGTTATAAAAGAAAATGAAAACACCCTTGTGGTAGGACTTGGAAACCGTGAAATTACTGCCGATTCGGTTGGGGTTAAAACGGCGGAAAAAATTTTGGCAACAAGGCATATAATGGGTGAATTTGCTGAAAAAATCGGGCTTGTGGGACTTAAAAATGTATCGGTTATTGTGCCAAATGTTTTAGGTAAAACAGGTATTGAGGTAATGGAAATTTTAAAGGGTATTATAAGCGAAACAAATGCAGATACAGTAATAGTAATTGATGCCTTGTGTGCAAGGGATGAAAGCCGACTTTTTAAAACAATTCAGCTTACCGATAGCGGCATTTCGCCCGGGTCAGGCGTTAAAAATAAAAGGCAGGAAATAAGCCAAAAAACACTTGGTGTAAAAGTTATAGCAATAGGTGTTCCAACCGTTATAGAATATAGCGAAAATTTAATTGTAACCCCAAAGGATTGCGACCTTTTTACCGATAAAATAAGCGATATTTTAGCCCTTAATTTAAATATGTTTTTGCAGCCCCAAATTGACCGCGAAATACTGTGTGAATTGGTATAAAAATATGCCTTTTTGAATAAAATTTAAAGAGGTGATATTATGCAAAAACGGTGGGCAATTATAAGAATTTTAACCTGTTATTTGCTTTGTTTTTTCCTAATTTTAGGGGCATTTTATAACACAATTTCGCAAAAAATTGTGGTTAAAAATGATGATTTTTTGCTTGGCTTTTCGGATAATTTAATGGTTTTTGAAACCACAAAAACCGAAGAAAAACCGCAAAATGAAACCACCGAAACAAAGGAAAATTTACAAAATATTACCTCTAATACTACTCAAAACAGCAGCGTAAATTCGGTGCAGGTAAGTGCCCAAAATGTAAAGGGCAATGTTGTTGAAAAGTACATTTCACCTTATACCGCGCCCCTTTCATACAGCGGTGTTTATATGAAAAACAGCAGCGGTTTATCAATAAATATAAAAAATCTTTTAGCTTCAAAATTAAAGTTTAAAATAGAAAAAAACAGTCAGCCGCAGGTGCTTATAATGCACACCCACACCACCGAAACCTTTTTATCATCTGATAAAAAAACCTATACCGAAAATGACAAGGCACGCACCACCGACAACAATAAAAATATGGTAATGGTGGGGGAGATAATAGCCAAAAAATTAAATGAAGCGGGCATAAAAACACTGCACGATAAAACCCAGCACGACTACCCACAATATACAGGCAGTTATACCCGAAGTGCCAAAACCGTAAACAGTTATTTAAGCAAATATAAAAGCATTAAAATTGTGTTAGATTTGCACCGAGATTCCGTAACGGTCAGCGGTAACGATAAGGCAAAATTAGTAACCAAAATAAACGGTAAAAAAGCGGCACAGGTAATGCTTGTTATGGGCAGTCAAAGTGGTAGCATTAAAAACCACCCAAATTGGCAAGAAAACTTAAAATTGGCGTTAAAGCTTCAGCAAACGATGGAGGCAAAATACCCAACCCTTGCACGCCCTCTTGTGCTTGCATCAAAAAATTATAATCAGTCGCTTACAACCGGCTCTATGCTTATTGAATTTGGCACCGAAATGAATTCACTTGACGAAGCAAAATATTCGGCCGAGCTTGTCGGCAATTCGCTTGTAAGCTTACTTAATACATTAAAATAGGAGATTTTTAAAAATGAAAAACAGCATTAGAAAATTTTACATTTCTTTTGTAATAACCGCTTGTATAGTTTTCGGGTTTTTAAGTGTTTGCATTGCTTATGAAAATATAAGGGCCACCGAATACGGCGACACAAGACGGGCAATAGCGGTAGAGGACGGAAAAATTTATTTTTTTGATTATGAAATTGAATTAAAATAATAAAAAAGCGACCTTTTAAGGTCGCTTTTTTGC
>CAMFSU010000059.1 GCA_945983355.1 uncultured Clostridia bacterium
AATATGTAGTGTATATATAATTAGGGTGTGATAATATAGTTTATCTTGATAACAGCGCAACAACAAAGCCGTGTAAAAAAGCGGTTGAATATATAAATAATGCCTTAACAAACGACTGGGGCAACCCCTCCTCTTTACATATTTTGGGTATGAATGCCGAGGATATTGTGTCGCTTACAAGAAAAACAGTTGCCAAAACAATTTACGCCAAGGAAAGCGAAATTATCTTCACCTCCTGCGGTACCGAAGCCAACAATATGGCGCTGATGTCGGTGCTGCACCGCAAAAACCGCGGCAACCGAATTATCACCACCACTATCGAACATCCGTCGGTTTTAGAAACTGCAAAACGCCTTGAAGCAATGGGCTTTGAGGTTATATATCTTAAACCCGATAAAAGCGGTGTTGTTTCTTTAACCGATTTAGAAAATGCTTTAAACGACAAAACCTTGCTTGTAAGCATTATGCTTGTCAATAACGAAATTGGCTCTATACAACCAATCGCCGATGCAGTACGCCTTACAAAAGCAAAAGCCCATAACGCATATTTTCACTGCGATGCTGTACAGGCGTTCGGTAAAATGCCGATAAATGTGCAAAAGCTTGGGGTTGATATGCTGACAGCCAGTGCGCATAAAATTCACGGGCCCAAGGGCGTTGGCTTCTTATATAAAAGTCAAAAATGCCACATTGCCCCCTTTATTACAGGTGGCGGTCAAGAAAGCGGTATGCGTTCAGGCACCGAAGCTGTTCCGCTTATTGCAGGGCTTTTGGGCGCGATTGAGGATTTACCAAATTTAGAAACCACCCTTTTAAAAATGCGTGAGGTTTATAACTATGCCAAGCAGCGTTTAATCGAAAACGATATAGCGGTTATAAACTCGTTTGATGAAGGTCTCCCCTATATCCTAAACATTTCGGTGTTGGGTTATAAAAGTGAAACCTTGCTTCACTTTTTAGAAAACAAACAAATTTTTGTTTCAAGCGGCAGCGCCTGTGCAAAGGGCAACCAAAGCTATGTTTTAAAGGAAATGGGTTTAAGCGATAAGCATATTGACTCTATGCTAAGAATTAGTTTTTGCATGGACACCACAATGGATGATATTAATGCCTTGTGTGATGCACTAACCACCGCAAAAAGCCAAATAAGAAAGGTTTAAAAATGAAAGAAATTATACTTATTAAAAACGGCGAATTAACCTTAAAGGGTCTAAACCGCTGTAATTTTGAAGATATTTTAATCAAAAACATTCGCCGCCGTCTTCGTGATTTGGGCGAAATCAATGTTAGAAAAGCACAGTCAACCATTTATATCGAGCCAAAGGATGATACCTTTGATTTTGAAGAAGCTCTTGAGCGTGTAAAGCTGATTTTTGGTATTGCGGCATTCAGCCGTGCCTGTGTTTGCGAAAAAACAATGGAGGACATAATTGCAAAATCCCCCATTTATTTGGAAAATGACCTTAAAAATGTTAAAACCTTTAAGGTTGAAGCAAAGCGTGCGGACAAGCAATTCCCCTTAACCTCACCCGAAATTTGCCGTGAAATCGGCGGTGTGCTGCTTGGTGCATACCCACATTTAAAGGTTGATGTTCACAACCCTGACATTATTATTTATGTTGAAATCAGGGATTATAACGCCTATGTAAGAGGTGAGCAAATTCAAGGCGCAGGCGGTTTGCCCGTTGGCACTGCGGGTAATGCTTCAATTTTAATTTCGGGCGGTATTGACAGCCCCGTTGCCGCTTGGTGTATGGCAAAGCGCGGTCTTCGCCTAAATGCAATACACTTTGCAAGTCCGCCATATACAAGCCCCCGTGCCGAACAAAAGGTACGCACCCTGCTTTCAAGGGTTGCAAGATATAGCGGTGCCATCAATTTGGCTATTGTACCCTTTACCCAAATTCAAGATGAAATTGCAAATAACTGCCCCGAAGAATATTTCACCCTTATTATGCGCCGTATGATGATGCGCATTTCCGAAAGAATTGCCCGCGAAAAAGACAGCTTGGCGCTTATAACAGGTGAAAGTTTGGGACAGGTTGCAAGTCAAACTCTGCCGGCCCTTGTTACAACCGATTATGTTTGCAATATGCCTGTTTTAAGGCCCTTAATTGGTATGGATAAGGAAGAAATTGTTGAAATTTCAAGGAAAATTGACACCTTTGAAACCTCAATTTTACCGTATGAAGATTGCTGCACAGTTTTTACACCAAAGCACCCAAAAACACGCCCCACCCTTTCAGAGTGTGAAAAAGCCGAAGCAAATCTTCAAATTGATGCTTTAATTGAAAAGGCAATAAGCGAAACCGCTTATTCGTATGTTGACTGATATGGAAATTTTAAAACAAAAAGCCGAAAAGGCAGTAAATGCTTTAATTGATAAAAGGATAAAAATTGCCACGGCAGAATCCTGCACGGGCGGTCTTATATCATCGCTTATAACCTCGGTTTCAGGGGCTTCGGCAGTGTTTGGGCTTGGGGTATGTTCCTATTCCCCCACCGCAAAGCACGAAATGTTAAAGGTATCGCAGTTAACGCTTGACGTCTTTGGCACAGTAAGTGAGCAAACCGCCAAAGAAATGGCCGAAAATGTGCGTAAAATTGCAAACGCCGATATTGGTGTTTCTGTGACAGGTGTTGCAGGGCCCAACATGTCGGAAAATAAGCCCGTCGGTCTTGTGTATATTGCCTTAAGCGATAAAAACACAACAATCGTTAAAAAGCTTAATATCGAACCCCTTGACCGTGATTTTGTGCGAAACAGCGCGGCAGAGGAAATTTTTGATTTAATTATAAACTATTTAAATTCGGAGGGAAATTATGCTTTATAATTTAAGGTCTGACATTATTTATTACAAAACAAACTCTGATTTTGAGCTTGAATTCAATCTCTGCGGTTGTTGCCGTATGCGCCTTTTAACCGACAAGCCATCAAGCAAAAAGGCATTTGTGCATTCACTTGCCCGCGCGGTTTCACGCAGTCGTGTAATTCTAATTGCAGGTGCTCTTTTCGGTGAAGAAAGCACAATTAAAACTGTGGCACAGGCGCTTGGCACCGAAACCGAAATTGCTAATAATGCCGAATTTAATATTATTTCTGATGATGAAATTGAAATTATCAAGGGTTCTGTTCCGCTTGTATCAGCCGACGGTTTATTTGGCGGTTGTATTATAGAAAGCGGTCCGCAAACTATGATACTTCTAACCGACAATAAAACCCTTCGCAAAACACTTATGACAACCCTTATTCACCCCTATATTGCCGAGCTTTATGCCGCTGAAAGCACCAATAAAGAAGAACCCACGCCCACACCTCAAGAGCCCGATGCCATACAAGAGGAGCCCGAGTTTGAAACTGAGGGTTTAATTTTAGACGAGAATACCGTTTTTGATGAAGCTCTTCCCGAAACCTTAACTGATGACTTGGATTTGGAGGATGAGGCCGCAGAAGCATTATTAGGAGGACATGATACTTCTATCGATGCCGACAAACTCATTTTAGAGGAAGCTTCCGACGAAGATGCTTTTGATAATTCCATTGACACCAATGAACTTATTTTAGAAGAGGCAGATAGCGAAAGCACCGAAGAAAACCCACAAGAAATAGATACCGATTCTATAATAATGGACACCGATGAAAACGAAAAGCACGCTTTCCCCGAAGAATATACAACAACCTTTAACCAATTTGTGTTTGATAATGAGATAGATAAAAAAGGCCAAAAGGCAGAACAAAGAAACATACCGCAAAACGACTTTTTGTATTTGGACGACAACGGTGATATGTTTAATGACAGCGAAGAAGAAACTGCCCCAAAATCATCACGCCTTAATATTGCCACTCTTATAGTTACCGCAATTTTACTTTTAGCTATTATTGCTATTTGTTACTGCATTTTTGCAGTTGCCGGCAGTGAGGGTGTTTCCCCCACCGAATACATCCAAACCATTTGGCAAACCGTTTTTAACTGATTTGGTTATTTAAAAGTAGGTGTTTAAATGAACAAGACCGTCCGCATTATACTTATTGTTGTTTTACTTGTTATTTTTGTTTCCTCCTCTGTTTTGCTTGGGTTTGTTATTTATGATACCCAACGAAGCACAAAGGAATTTGACCATCTAAGCGGACTTATTGAACTGCCTCCACTTGACTCTACAGGCGACACGCCAAATGCACCAACCACAAGTCAACCCGGTGCTATTACTAATCCAACCACACCAAATGCACCCGCTTCTCCCCCTATTACCAGAAATGTAAAAAAATTAAAAGAAATGAACAGCGATTGCGTCGGTTGGATTTATATTGAAGACACTAAAGTAAACTACCCCGTTATGTACACTCCAAAAGAAGCCGAAAAATATTTAAGAAAAAACTTTTACGGTAAATACAGTACAGGCGGTGTCCCATTTATCGACATTAGATGCCCCTTAAACAGTAAAAATTTAATAATTTACGGGCATAATATGAAAAACGGTACAATGTTTGGCGGTCTTAAAAATTATCTTAATGAAGATTATAGAAAGGCCCATAAAACTATTGAATTTGAAACTGCCGAAGGTTGTTGGTACTACGAAGTGGTGGATGTTAAACTAACCAATGTAAAAGACCCATGGTATGACTACAATATATTAAATACCACCGAAGGCGATACCTATTTAACGCTTTCAACCTGCCACAGTTCAAATAAAAATGCGCGCGTTTTAGTAATCGCAAAAAAAATTTTTTGAAAGGATTTTAGATTATGTCAGTTTTAAAACTTACAAAAGAAAATTTTGATACTATACAAAACACCGATAAAAAGGTTTTAATCGATTTTTATGCCGAATGGTGCGGACCTTGCAAAATGGTTTCCCCCATTGTTGACGAGCTAGCCGACGAACACCCCGAATTTTTAATTGCAAAGGTTAATGTTGATGAAGAACAATCCCTTGCGGCACAGTTTGGTGTTATGAGTATTCCAACCCTTGTTGTTATCCAAAATGGCAAAATTTTAAAACAGTCGGTTGGTGCAATGCCAAAGGCAAAAATTCTTGAAATGTTAGAAGCAAATTAAATGAATATGATTTATGACATTATAATACTCGGCGGTGGCCCTGCAGGGTACACCGCAGCGCTTTATGCATGCCGTGCGGGGTTTTCTACCCTTGTTATTGAAAAGATGGCAGCGGGTGGCCAAATGACGCTTACAAGCGATATTGACAACTACCCCGGCTTTGAGACAGGTATTGACGGCTTTACATTGGGTATGAAAATGCAACAGTCGGCCGAGCGTTTTGGCGCAAAAACCGAATTTGATGAGGTTTTATCGGTTGATTTTAGCGACAAAATAAAAAAAATTACAACCTATTCGGGCGAATATTTTGCGAAAGCAGTTGTCATTGCAACAGGTGCAAATCCTAAAGAATTAGGTCTTGAAAACGAACAGTCGCTTACAGGACGTGGCATTCATTATTGTGCCCACTGTGACGGAAGATTTTATAAAGACAAAACCGTTGCTGTAATTGGTGGCGGTAATTCGGCAGTGTCGGATGCGCTTTATCTTTCGCGTGTGGCAAAAAAGGTTTACCTTGTGCACCGCCGCGACACTTTAAAGGCAACACAGGTTTATTTAAAGCCCCTTAAGGATGCCGAAAACATTGAATTTTTGTGGAACAGTACGCTTTGTGAGGTTGTTTTTGATAACAAGGTTACAGGCGCTAAAATTAAGTCCACAGTTACAGATAACATAACTGAAATTGAGGTTGACGGTGTTTTCATCAGCATTGGCAGAAAACCCGCTACCGAATTTTTAAAGGATATTTTAGAGCTTGATAATAACGGATATATCACAGCCGATGAAACCACAAAAACAAATATCCCGGGCATTTTTGCCGTTGGCGATGTGCGAACAAAAACACTTCGCCAGGTTGTCACTGCCGTTTCTGACGGTGCAGTTGCAGTACATTTTGCTGAAGAATATCTTTCGAATTTTTAAAAATAAAAAAACGACAAGCTAAAACTTGTCGTTTTTTGGCGGAGACGGAGGGATTCGAACCCTCGTCCCTCAAGGGGCATCATGATTTCGAGTCATGTCCGTTATGACCACTTCGATACGTCTCCAAATATATACTGGTAAAGATTATACTAAATTTATCCCCCTTTGTCAAGGTGAAAATTTACCGTTTTGCAGGTGGCTTATGTCTAATTCTAATATACTTACAAAAGCTGATGTTTTAAAGTATTTAAAAACCGAAAATTTGGATATTTTTGTCTTTGAAAGCGTGACTTCAACCAACAAAATTTTAAAGGAAATGGCACTTTCAAATGCTAAAGAGGGCACCGTTATTATAGCACTTAGCCAAACCGACGGGCATGGGCGGTATGACCGCAAATTTTATTCCGATTTTGGTGGAATTTATTTGAGCGTTTTATTAAGACCAAAGCTTTTAAATTTTGACACAACTCTTTTGACCTCAGCCGTAGCAGTGGCAGTCAGCAACGCCATCGATGAGGTGGCAAAAAGGTCCACAAAAATTAAATGGGTAAATGACATTTTACTTGATAACAAAAAGGTTTGCGGCATTTTGTGTGAGGGTGGATTTTGCGGTGATGACGGTTTTTTTGTGATGGGAATAGGAATTAACGCCTGCCCCACCGTAAATGGTCTTGATGACCAAATAAAAAACATTGCGACCACCCTTTTCGACACTTATTCACCCGATATTTTAGCAACCCTTTGTGCAAGGGTTATTGACAATTTATTTTATGAATACAGTCACCTTAAAAGCCGTGAATTTTTAACCACATACCGCCAAAAAAGTGCAGTTTTAGGCAAAAAAATCACAGTGCTTTCAAGGGGTGAAATTATTGGCAAAGCGACAGCGCTTGAAATAGATGATGACTGCCGACTTTTAGTGGAATTTGAAAACGGTGAAAAGAAAAAGCTTATCAGCGATGAAATAAGCATTAAAATAGCGAATTAAGGAGTTTTTAAAATGATTAGCGAAGCAATAAAATACATAGGTGTAAACGACCATGATATTGATTTATTTGAAGGGCAATATGATGTACCTAACGGTATGGCATACAACTCTTATGCCATTATTGATAAAAAAATTGCCATTATGGACACGGTTGATGCAAGCTTTGGCGAAGAGTGGCTTAATAACATAAAAACCGCATTAAACGGCAAAAAACCCGACTATTTAGTAGTTCAGCATATGGAGCCCGACCATTCGGCAAATATTGTCAACTTCACAAACACTTACCCCAACGCCGTTATTGTTTCATCCGACAAGGCGTTTAAGATGATGCAAAACTTTTTCGGCGTTGATTTTAGCGATAAAAGCGTTGTTGTAAATGATGGCGACATCCTATCCCTTGGCTCTCGCGAGCTTAAATTTTTCACGGCCCCTATGGTGCACTGGCCTGAGGTTATTGTAACCTATGACACCGCCGACAAAGTGCTGTTTTCGGCCGACGGTTTTGGTAAATTCGGGGCGCTTGACAGCGATGAGGATTGGGCCTGTGAAGCAAGGCGTTATTACTTTGGTATTGTGGGCAAATATGGCGCACAAGTGCAAGCGTTACTCAAAAAAGCAGCCACCCTTGAAATTGAAAAAATTTGCCCATTGCACGGCCCTGTTTTAGACGAAAATTTGGGATATTATCTTAATTTATATAATACTTGGTCAAGCTATCAGCCCGAAGAAGAAGGCATTATGATTGCCTATACCTCAATTTACGGCAATACCAAAAAAGCGGTTATGCTTTTGGCTGAAAAGCTTGAGGGAATGGGCAAAAAGGTGGTTATAAACGACCTTGCAAGATGCGATATGGCAGAGGCGGTTGAGGATGCCTTCCGTTACAGCAAATTAGTACTTGCAACTACCACCTATAACAACGAAATCTTCCCCTTTATGCGTGAATTTATAAACCATTTGACCGAGCGTAATTTCGCAAACCGCACCGTTGCATTTATTGAAAACGGAAGCTGGGCACCCGTTGCTACAAAGGTGATGGCCGAAATGCTTTCAAAATGCAAAAATTTAAACATTTGTGAAAACAATGTTAAAATTCTTTCGGCATTAAATGATGAAAGTAAGGCACAGCTTTCAGCCCTTGCAAACGAGCTATAAAAATAAGCAAACCCCGAACTATAAAAGTTCGGGGTTTTACTTTTAAAAATGAGTCGGTCTGTAAGCCGAGTTCTGTCTTGGACGGTTATCTATCTCGACATAAAATTGCTTTTATGCTCTAGCCGTTTTTCGTGGCACATCGGGCAAATGTATAGCCACACTTAACGTTGCTCCGAATAGGGTTTACAGTATCACGACGTTCCCGTGTGATAGGTGAGCTCTTACCTCGCCTTTCCACCCTTACCGAAAAAATTCGGCGGTATATATCTGTTGCACTTTCCCTAAGGTCACCCTCGG
>CAMFSU010000060.1 GCA_945983355.1 uncultured Clostridia bacterium
TGTGTCTTACCGCTTGACGACACCCCAATGGGTTATTAAATTTAAAGAATTTTTACTGTGCCAAAAGGCACAGCAAAAAAATATGGGGTGGAAGATGGGACTCGAACCCACGGTCTCCAGTGCCACAAACTGGCGCTTTAACCAACTAAGCTACATCCACCATAAGCAAAGATTATTATACCATAATTATTTGTTTTGTCAACAAAAAAATTCCAATTTTTTTAATTTATTTTTTTCTTTTAAAACCAATTTTAAAAGCCACCCAAAATGAGTGGCTTTTAGCAATTAAATTTCTTTCAAAAATTCGCCAATTCGCTTAATTGCTTCGTTAATATGTTCAACCGAATAGCAGTAAGAAGCACGAATAAAGCCCTCGCCCGAATCACCAAAAGCAGTACCGGGTACAACTGCAACATTTTTAGCGTATAAAAGCTTTTCGCAAAATTCTTCACTTGTCATACCGGTCGATTTAATCGATGGAAAAGCATAGAAAGCACCCTTTGGCTCGTTACATTTAAGGCCAATATCGTTAAAGCCCTTAACCATAATTCTGCGGCGCATATCATACTGCTTCATCATATATTGCACATCTTCGTCACAGTTTTTAAGTGCTTCTATCGCAGCATACTGACTTGTTGTCGGAGCGCACATAATTGCGTATTGGTGGATTTTGGTAATTTGAGAAATAATCTCTTTCGGTCCGCAAGCCCAACCCATACGCCAACCTGTCATTGAAAACGATTTTGAAAAACCGTTAACAATAACTGTGCGCTCTTTCATACCGTCAATACAAGCGGGTGAAATGTGTGCTTTGCCGCCAAAGGTAAGCTCAGAATAAATTTCATCTGACAAAATCAAAATGTTTTTGTCCTTTATAACCTCATAAATCGCTTCAAGGTCTTCCTTTTCCATAATTGCACCCGTTGGGTTGCAGGGATATGGCAAAATTAAAAGCTTGGTTTTATCGGTTATTGCAGACACTAACTCTTTTGCAGTTACCTTAAAGCTGTTTTCTGCTTTAACATTTATAATAATAGGCACACCGCCTGCAAGGCGTGCCATTGGCTCATAACAAACATAGCTTGGTTGTGGAATTATAACCTCATCACCGTCTGACACAACAGCACGAATACAAGCATCGATTGCCTCACTACCGCCGACAGTTACCAAAACCTCTTCATCGGGACAATATGTTAAATCAAGCTTTCTTTTCATATAGTTTGAAATTTCTTGCCTTAAATTAACAAGACCCCAGTTTGAAGTGTATTTTGTTTTTCCTTTTTGCAATGACTCGATACCTGCTTTTCTTATGGCCCAAGGGGTTTGAAAATCAGGTTCGCCCACACTTAAAGAAATTACATTGTTCATAGTAGCAGCAATATCAAAAAACTTTCTTATACCCGACGGTTTAATTTCTGTGACAGTTTTATTTAATATTTTGCCGTAATCTATCATACCCAGAGCTGCCCCCTGTCATCATCAGCAGCTGAAATAAGATTAACATCCATTTCTTTATAACGACGCATTACAAAGTGGGTTGCAGTGGCAGAAACAGAGTCGATTGTTGCAAGCTCGCGTGCAACAAAGCGTGCAACATCTTGAAGAGATTTGCCCTTTACTATTACATTAAGGTCGTAGTTACCTGACATTAAATAGACAGCTTCAACCTCTTTATATGCCATAACCTTTTCGGCAACCTCTTCAAAACCAAGGCCTGCTTTTGGCACAACATTAAGCTCAACAATAGCCGAAACATAAGCACCGTCAAGCTTATCCCAGTCGATTACTGCCTTATATCCACGAATAAAACCGTCTTTTTCAAGTTGTTTAATTGTATTTGAAACTTCTTTTTCATCAGCGCCAAGCATTGTCGCTATTTCTGAAGCCGTATATTTAGCGTTATTTGTTAATAATTTTAAGATTTCATATTTCATAATATTCACCTAACCTTTGTTTAAATAATACAATTAAATAAAACTTTTGTCAAGAAAATCAATAAAACACTTGCAATATTGGTATTAAAGTGTTATTATAACTAAGATAAATGCGATGACAAAGGAAAGTAAGTAATCTTTTGCCTTTTAGAGAGTGTCCGCCTTGGCTGAAAACGGACATAAGTGTGAATTTTACCGAAGTTCCCTTTTGAGCAGCAACCTTGAACTTACAGTAGGGGTTGACGGGAAATCCCGTTACAGATTACAAGAGTGTTTGCTTTTGGCAAAAATTACGGGTGGTACCGCGGACTAAATTGTATTTTTTACTCCGTCCTGTTTATACAGGGCGGAGTTTATTTATTTTTGGAGGAATTTAAATGAAAGCACAACTTGAAGCAATTAAATCGGCTGCTATTGCAGCGGTTAATGCTGCAAACGACCAGACGCAAATTGAAGCATTGCGCGTTCAATATCTTGGCAAAAAGGGTGAGCTTACTGCCATTTTAAAGCAAATGGGCAGCTTGTCCCCCGAAGAACGCCCTGTTATGGGTCAGCTTGTAAACGAAGCAAAGGCAGTTGTTGAAAACCTTATTACCGAAAAAACAACCGCCATGAAAGAAAAGGCACAGCAGGAAAAATTAAAAGCCGAAACTATTGACATTACCTTACCTGCAAAGCCCGTTAAAAAGGGTAAACTACACCCACTTAACACCGTTTTGGATGATATGATTGATATCTTTACCTCAATGGGCTTTGATGTTGTTGACGGTCCTGAGGTTGAAACCGACCATTATAACTTTGAATGCCTTAATGTTCCCGCCGACCACCCCGCACGCGATATGCAGGACACCTTCTATCTTGGCGAAAACCTACTTTTACGCACACAGACATCTGCTGCACAAATCAGAACAATGGAAAACCGCAAGCCCCCAATTCGTGTTATTTGCCCTGGCCGTGTTTTCCGTGCTGATGAGGTTGACGCAACACACTCACCTGTTTTCCACCAAATTGAAGGTCTTGTGGTTGACAAGGGCGTTACTATGTGCGACCTCAAAGGTGTTTTAGAACAGTTTGCTCAAGAAATTTACGGTAAAGACACACAGGTTAAATTCCGTCCTTCTTTCTTCCCCTTCACCGAACCGTCAGTTGAGGTTGATGTTACCTGTTCGGAATGTGGTGGTAAGGGCTGCCGTGTATGTAAGGGCAGCGGTTGGATTGAAATTTTGGGCGCGGGTATGGTGCATCCAAATGTACTTCGCAGCTGCGGCATTGACCCTGAAGAATATTCGGGCTTTGCGTTTGGTATCGGTCTTGACCGTTTGACCACGACCCGTTATAAGATTAGCGATATCCGTTTGTTGTTTGAAAATGACAAGCGTTTCTTGGAACAATTTTAAAGGAGGGCTGTAACTTATGAAAATTTCACTTAATACATTAAAATATTATGTTGATATCAACACTTCAGTCGAAGAGCTTTGCGACAAAATGGTTATGGCCGGTTTTGAGGTTGAAAGCATTGAAAAACAAGGCGATAACCTTGTTAATGTAGTTGTTGGTAAAATTGAAAAAATCACACCACACGAAAACAGCGACCATTTGCAAATTTGCCAAATCAACATTGGCAAGGATGAGCTTGTACAAATTGTTACAGGCGCTCAAAATGTTTTTGAGGGTGCACTTGTGCCTGCTGCACTTGATGACAGCTATCTTCCATGCGGTGCTCACATTGTAAAGGGTAAGCTTCGCGGTGTTGAATCAAACGGTATGCTATGTTCAGGTGAAGAACTTTGCATTACCGAAAACGATTATAAGGGTGCATCAGTAAACGGTATTTTAATTCTTAATGACACCGAAGTAATTGGCACGGATATGCGCGAAGTGCTTGGTATGGATGATTATATCATTGATTTTAAAATCACCGCAAACCGCCCCGACTGCAACTGCTTTATAGGTGTTGCAAAAGAAATTTCTGTTGTTTTGGGCACCGAGTTTAAAGCACCTGTTCCCACTTACAAAACCATTGGTGGCGACATTAACGACTGTGTTTCAATTAAAGTTGAAAACTATGACCTTTGCCCCCGTTACATCGGCCGTGTTGTTAAGAATTTAAGAATTAAGGAATCGCCCGACTGGATGCAAAAATCTCTTATAGCATCGGGTATGCGCCCCATTAACAACATTGTTGACATTACAAACTTTGTAATGCTTGAAACAGGTCAGCCAATGCACGCCTTTAATTATAACGATTTAGCAAACAAGCAAATTATTGTAAGAAATGCAAATGTGGGTGAAAAAATCACCACACTTGATGGCAAGGAATATGACCTTAACCCTGATATGCTCGTTATAGCCGACGGTGAAAAGCCATCTTGCCTTGCGGGTATTATGGGCGGTAAGGAAAGCGAAATTGAAGCTGACACAACCGATTTATTCCTTGAATGTGCTAAATTCCGCCGTGACAATGTCCGCCACACAGGCCGTGCTCTTGGTATTCGTACCGAATCAAGCGGTCGCTTTGAAAAGGGTGTTGACATTGTTAATGTTGAATATGCTATGGAGCGTGCTTTACAGCTTATTTCCGACCTTGATGCTGGCGACATTATCAATGGTGTTATTGACTGTAACAACGGCTTGCCCGAGGAACGCGTTTTAACCGTTACCACCGACAGTATTGTTGAGCTTTTAGGTGTTAATGTCCCCGATGATGAAATTGTTCGCATTTTGAACGCTTTAGGTCTTGAAACCACAATTGATGGCAACACTTTAACAACAAAAGTTCCATCTATTCGCGATGATATTGAAGGTCGTGCCGATTTAGCCGAAGAGGTTATGCGAATTTATGGTTATGATAAAATTGTAAGTACCGCAATGAACGGCAGCGTTATGCGCGGTCGAAAGCTTCCCGAAAGAATTAAAACCGACAAAATCAAAGCGCTTATGCTTTCAGCCGGTGCAAACGAAATCGCAACCTATTCTTTCATTTCTTCAAAGGCAATTGACACCTTGCTTTTGGCTGAGGATGATGTTCGCCGTCAGCAAATTAAGATAATAAACCCGCTTGGCGATGAATATTCAACAATGCGTACACAGTTAACCACTTCCCTTTTAACTGTCTTATCAACTAATATAAATAAGAAAATTGCCGATGGCCGTTTCTTTGAAATTTCAAAACGCTTTATTGCAAAATCGCTTCCTTTAACCGAGCAACCCGAAGAAATCCCCACAATGTCTATCGGTATTTACGGCGATGGCGAAGACTTCTTCACGCTTAAAGGCATTATTGAAGCAATTTGCGGTTTAATGGGCGCGCACACACAGTATGAAAGAAGTAGTGAGCCATATCTCCACCCGGGCAGACAAGCACTTGTAAAGGCAAATAACACAGAATGTGCGGTATTTGGCGAGCTTCACCCAACCGTTGCCAAGACATATGGTATTGACACAAAGGTTTATGTTGCCGAAATTAAGTTAGATGTTCTTTTGGCAATTAACAAACGCAAAACCGTTTATAAGCCACTTCCCAAATTCCCTGCGGTTGAGCGTGACTTTGCAATGCTTTGTGATGCAGATATCCCTGTTGGCAATTTAGAAAAGGCAATTTCACAGGGTGCAGGCCGTTTGCTTGAAAAAATCGAGCTTTTTGATATTTACCAAGGTGCTCAAATCCCAGAAGGTAAAAAGAGCGTTGCGTTTAGTGTATATCTCCGTTCAGCTGATTCTACCCTTACCGATAAGGAAATTGATGAGATTAGCGCTAAAATTATTAAGAAATTAGAGCTTATCGGTGCAGAGCTTCGAAAATAATACTTGAATTTTTATAAGTTTCGTTATAAAATATAATAAATAGATTAAAAGAGGTGTTATTTATGAATGATAGGACGATGACCTTTTCTATCGGTGACCAAACTGAACAGCAAATCCGCAATATTTTAATTACGGTTTATGACGCTTTGAAGGAAAAGGGCTATAACCCAATTAACCAAATTGTCGGTTACATTTTGTCGGAAGACCCAACCTATATTACAACCCATAATAATGCCCGTAACCTTATAAGAAAAATTGACCGCGATACACTTTTGCAGTCACTTGTTAAGTATTATATCAATAGCTAAAAACAATTTTAAAAAGCACACCGAAATGGTGTGCTTTTTTGTTATATTATAAAATTTAGGTAATAATAATTTTCAGGTGAAAATTATGGTGCTACTTTTAAGTGACAGAAAAAACAAGTGTGAAAGCGAAATTATCGAAATTTTGTCGAAATACGGCGGACAGCATATTTCTGATAAATTTATTGGTAGTGACAGCGGAAAATTTGCAATTTTAAGTCTTTACAAAAAAAGCACTGTAAACCTTTCAAAAGGCATTGCCGTATTTCTTGATAACGGACACCGTTTTATAAATCAGGAATTACCTGTTGGAATAATCGGTATTTGCGAAGAAAAAAATAAAACCGCTCTGGAAATTTTTAAGAAAAATGGAATAGCGGTTATTTCCTGCGGTTTATCATCAAAAAACTCTATAACCCTTTCGAGCATGGGAAACGAACAGCTTTTTGCCTGCCTTCAAAGGTCAGTGCAAAATTGTAATGGCGAAATTATTGACCCATG
The DNA here is from genome assembly GCA_945983355.1 of uncultured Clostridia bacterium. Classification (GTDB taxonomy): domain Bacteria; phylum Bacillota; class Clostridia; order Oscillospirales; family Acutalibacteraceae; genus UBA737. Next base: position 6,545 of record CAMFSU010000060.1, read on the forward strand.
CGAACTTAAAATTAAATTAACAAAAAATTACGAACCTTTTTCGGTAATGGCAAGCACTGCAATTTTGCTGCTTACAAATATATCACCGTTGGAATTTTAATGTATAAAACAGGAAGTTTTGCCAAAAATAGACACAGGTGATTAGAATGCAAAAGGTAAAAAATAAAAAAATGTTTGCTTTGGGGCTAATTTTAGGTGTCTTTTTAATTGCAATAGTTATTGCAACCGCGTTATCTCTTAACACAAAAGATAAAAACCCTGACGGTTGGATATTACAGTCGTATGACAATACAGTTGTGCTTTTAAATAACGGTGAGGTTGTAGAGGTTTTTAGCGATATATCACTTGATACCTTGCCACAGGAGGATTTAAACCATTTGGCACGCGGTATAGAATTTTTAACAAAAGAAGAAGCGCTTTTAGCAGTTGAAGATTATGACGGATAAAAAAATGCCTTTCAAGTTAATTCTTGAAAGGCGTTTTGCATTATATAAAATCTCTTGGGTCCATACCGTAAAGCTGAACAATTTCAACCTTGTCAGAATGTAAAATGTCATAAGTAGTAGCAAGTCTGCCGCCATCAGAATCTAAATCTACACCGAAGTTATTCCAAGCATACCACGCAAGGTAAGAGCAATGTAGAGAAAAGTTTTTACTTTCGCAGTCAGGCGCTTTTTTCACGCCAAAGCCTGAAAGTAAGCTATATGGTTTACCCACAAGCTTTTCCTTTGCAAAATCAGCAACAGCTTTTCGTTCTTCGGCGGTTTTACCCTTCACGCGAAGAACGGCAAAGTTGGTATAACCGGTCCAATAATCATTGCTTTCTTTTGAAGAATCAACACCCATCATAATACTTTCAACAGTGTTAAATTCATCAATAACAATGGCCGCGTGACCGTGCCGCCAACCTAATGAATGGGTTGAAAGGGTTACTAAAATATCACCTGGCTGTAAATCATAAAAGGTTATAAAATCATCGCTTAAACGGTCTTCACGCGTAAACCAGTCAAACAATGCATTACATTCGGTTTTGTGGTTTTCAAAAAAGAATTCCTGTGCTTTTAAAACCTCATCAAATCTATCATTTTTAATAAGCTTGTCAACTGCCGATTTTGAAAGACCTGTTTGCAAAAATATAGTTTCATAACCGGTTTCTTTTGTCAATGCTACCTTTTCATAGCTCGGCACAAACTGTGCATTATTGTGCACTAAATATCGCTGTGCGACATAATTTGCGCCCAAAAGAATGACAAAAATTAAAAATATTGATATTAAAACCGAGAAAGCGCGCTTAAACCATTTTGGTTTGTTACTTAATAAGTTCATTAAATTCCTGCTCGTTAATTACTTTTATTCCAAGCTGATTTGCTTTTGTAAGCTTGCTACCTGCATCCTCACCTGCTAAAACAATGCTTGTCTTTTTAGAAACCGAGGATGAGGTTTTACCGCCAAAGCTTTCAATAATTGCGGCGGCCTCGCTTCGCTGATAGGTTGGCAAAGTGCCTGTAAGCACAAAGGTCATCCCTGCAAAGCGGTTATCCTTTACCTCTTTTAATGATTTTGTATTTACACCAAGCACTTTAAGGCGGTCTATCATTTCTTTTGTGTCATTAAGCGAAAAGAAATCCGCCGCCGACTGCGCTAAAATACTGCCAAAGCCCTCGATTTTTTCAAAATCCTCGGCCGAGGCATTTAAAATAGCATCGATGTCGCCAAAATGCTCCGATAAAAGCTTTCCCGCCTTTGCACCGATATGACGGATACCCAAGGCAAAAAGAAGCTTAGAAAGGTCATTTTCTTTAGATTTTTCAATAGCATTTTTAAGGTTTTCAACCGTTTTTTCGCCCGTTCTTTCCAAAGAAGCAACCTTATCATAATCAAGGTCGTAAATATCAACAATATTGTGAATCAAATCAGCGTCCAATAGCTGTTCGAGCATTGCGGGACCCAAGCCCTCAATATCCATTGCATCGCGTGAGGTGAAATGAATTAAATGTCTTAAAAGCTGTGCGGGGCAGTCGGCGTTTGTGCACCTTATAACCGCCTCGTCCTCTTCACGAAAAACTGGCGAATTACAAGACGGGCAAACATTGGGCATTTTATAAATTTCAGAATTTTCACAATGCTTTGCAACCGCTAAAACCTCAGGGATTATATCCCCCGCTTTTCTAACAATTATGGTGTCTCCAATACCAATTTCCTTTGAAGTGATAAAATCCTCATTATGAAGTGTTGCACGGCTGACAGTGGTGCCGGCAAGCTGTATAGGGTCAAAAATTGCGGTTGGTGTTAATGCACCCGTTCTGCCGACATTTATTTCAATTTCCTTTAAAACGGTTTGTTTTTCTTCGGGAGGGTATTTAAAAGCAACCGCCCATTTAGGAAACTTTGATGTGCTACCCAGTACTTCACGATATGCCAAATTATCGGCTTTAATAACTGCACCGTCAATATCAAAGGGCAAGCCACCACGGCTTTGACCAATGCGTTCAACCTCTTTTACAACCTCATCAGCAGTGGCGCATTTTAAATAGGTCGGCAATGTGTGAAAGCCCAAATCGGTCAAAAAGTCAAGCGACTGAATATGAGAAGAAAGGTCAATACCATTAACTCGTTGGATATTGAAAATAAATATATCAAGCTCGCGTTCTTTAACAATTTGCGAATTTTTTTGCCTTAAAGTGCCTGACGCCGCATTTCGCGGGTTTTTGGCGGGCGCTTCGCCTAAAAGCTCTTGCCTTTCGCGAAGCTTTAAAAAGCTGTCACGGGGCATATAAACCTCGCCCCTGACCTCTAATTCACCCATGAATTTAATGGCTTTAGGGATGGACTTAATTTGCATTAAATTTGCGGTAACATCCTCACCAACCAACCCGTCACCACGGGTAGAGCCGCGGAAGAAAAGCCCATCGCGGTATTCAAGCGAAACCGAAAGCCCGTCAATTTTCGGCTCAACCGACAAGGCAGTTTTTGTAAGGTCAATTTTTTCTAAAAAAGCACGAAGCTCGTCAAAATTGAATACGTCTTGTAGGCTTTCCATTTTAACGGTGTGCTGAACCTCGGAAAAAAGCTTTAATGCCGCACCGCCAACCATTTGCGTTGGAGAATCCTCCGCCTTAAATTCGGGAAACTCTTCTTCTAAATTTTCAAGTTCACGAAGAAGGGCGTCATACTCAAAATCTTCAATTTCGGGGGCATCTTCAATATAATATTTTCGGTTGTGATATTTTAAAACATCAACCAATTCCTTAATTCTTTCTTGGGCTGAAATCTTATCCATTTTATTCTCCTATTAATGCTCCGTAATCATTTATTAGACCTGCTGTGTTATCATTAATATCCTCAATAACATTTGTAAATGCTTCGGGTACTGCACCTACAATAACCGTTTGCGCCGCAATGGCTGTGGTAGATGCCGAAACACCGCCCTTATACCAAACCACAACAAAGCTGCCGTGTATGTTAATTTTAATGTTTATTAAATGTAAAACCTGATTTATGCCTGCCGATTTAAATTCGTGCTCAAAATCGACAAACGCCGTTGTAGTAACCTTCATATTAAAGGGCAACCGCGGTCCCATACCCACAGTATAGGGAGTATCAAAAAAGTTACCAAGCGGTATTTCAAGCACAAACTCTTCCCTGTTTGCAATGATTTTTGCAATTTCGCTTGAAATTCGGCTCTTTAAATTATTTATTTTATAAACATCAATTTCAAGACTTTTGACGTTTCCGTTTTCATCCCGCGAAAGCTTTGCGATTTGGTCGTATGAAATACCCTCTTCATCAAGTATTTTGACGACTGCCTCGTTTGCCGAATTTAGCATTTCGGTTTCAGCAATACTTTTAGCGTATGCAATTATTATGGGAAGCATCTTATAATAAGAAAACCCCACCGCAACAATTATTATTAACAACAAACAAAGCCAAGACCTTAAAATTACATAAAAGGTATTTTTATGTGATTTTCGCAAAATTCTCCCTCTTTTCCTTAATCCATAATACGAAAAAAAGAAAAAAAGGTTAATAAGTGTTATTTAAGGCGACCCGCTAAAATATAGTCTGCTAACAAATCTCTTGCATATACATCGGGACCAAGCCGTTCAATTTCGGTTAGATTGTTGTATTTATAGGTCGAGGTGTAAGAGTCAACAACTATGTAATATGTTTTGCTTGACTGAATGTTATTTTTAACACTTGAGCCATAAGAACCGTAATAAATGTGGTAGTCTTCATTCCTTGTTTCAAAGAATTTTGATTTTAAATCACTGCCCTTAATACTGCACAGCACAAGCTCGTTATCAAAGGGTAAAATGCTTAAAAGGTTTGAATATTTAACCTCACCCGCATATAAATAATACGGACTGCGAAGCTTCAAAAACCCGCCGCCAAGAACAATGTCATATTTTTTGCCCCATTTTTCAATGCCCTTTTCATAATAAAGCTGTGCAACAAGACCTTCAATATATTCGCTGTTTTTGGTGCTTGGGTTGTTTCCCAAAACCTTGCTTGAAATTTCAAGCTCATCATCATATTTGTCGAGAAGATTTTCTACAATATCATCATCATCAAGGTTTTGATAAAGCGAATTTGAAATAAATTCAGCATCGGTAACAATTTTATTGTCATTTGCTGAATTATAAGCGATTTCCAGATGGGAAATACCCTTGTTCTCACCACCGCCCTGCAAGTGATAAACACCGTAAGCATCCTTTAAAACGTAATTTTGGTGGGTGTGTGCCTCAAAGACAACATCGACATAACCACCGCTGGAAAGCGACACATCATAGTAACTTGAAAGGGTTTCGTCGGCTATCATTCCCTTACCACTTGAAGATTTATTATGTCCGTCGTGAAGTGAATAAACAATAATGTCAGCGCCCTGCCGGCGAAGCTTTTCACTTTCGGCCTTAACAAGTGCTGTTAATTCCTTACCTGTTTTAAAATAAACATCCTTTGACATATCTGATGCTATTGAAGAATAGTTATTACCCGCCGCACCGATTATGCCAATTTTTACGCCATCGCGTTCTATCAAAACAGATGATTTACAGTAATCGACACGCTGATTATCGTTTTTTGCGTAAATATTTATGGCTAAAAGCGGAAAATCAGCAATTTTGCTGTTGTTTTCAATGGCACCACTTCCCCAGTCGTATTCGTGGTTACCGATAGCCATACCCTCAAAACCGATATAATTCATCCATTCGGTTGTAAGGTTGCCCTTTGTTAAATTGGATTCAGAGCTGCCCTGCCACATATCACCGCTTGAAAGCACAACAACATTGTCTTCACTTTGATACATTAGCTTAAAGTATGTTGTAAGCTCGTCCACACCTGGTTGCTTTGCATCATCATTGATTTTACCGTGAAGGTCATTAACCGCAAAAAAATCGATATAAACCAAAACTGATTTATTACACTTATCACAACGACCGTTGTTATCTTCATCAACATGTTTTTCGTCGGTTGAACTTGTGCTATCCTGCGGCTCTGACGGTTTTAATGTAACGCTGCCATCGGGCTTAACGGTTGGTGTGTAAGAATTATCTGTACTTTCATTCTTACTGCTGTTAGTCACCCAAGGCGGTCGTGTAACAGAGCTATTTCCGTTTACACTACTGTTTCCACTTGTGACACTGTTGTTATCATCAGAAGGAATACTGTTAATTTCAACCTTATATTCACAAGAAGTTAACAGTAAAACAAAAAGCGCTAATAAAATTGCCAAAAGTTTTTTAAATTTAAACATTTTTAGAGTTCCCTAATTTTAAAATATTATATAATATTTTACCATAAAAAATTTATTTAGGCAAGTGTTAATAACATTATCACCAAAACCACCAAAA
>CAMFSU010000061.1 GCA_945983355.1 uncultured Clostridia bacterium
AATCCCTATTCCCCAGCCAGAAAGAAGCACTGACTAAATAAGTCGGTGCTTTTATTTTTTTGCACAAAACTTCAAAGGGATTCGAACAAGGGCGGTTTGCCGAATGGCAAATTGCAACACTTCGGGGAATTGTTGCAAAGCCCGTGGGCAACGAGCAAGGCGAGGCGGAGGACGCGTTGCGCCTGAATAATCCCTATTCCCCAGCCAGAAAGAAGCACTGACTAAATAAGTCGGTGCTTTTATTTTTTTGCACAAAACTTCAAAGGGATTCGAACAAGGAGGGAGCGAATCGTTGATTATCAATGTAATTTATGGTATAATCTAATCGCTAAATAAGAATTTGTAGGTGCGATAATGATTATTTTAATTGCGGGTGCGTCCCACACGGGCAAAACCACCCTTGCACAAAAGCTTTTAGAAAAATACCACTTTCCCTATCTTTCGATTGACCACTTAAAAATGGGGCTTATCCGCAGCGGCAACACTAATCTTACCCCTTTAAGCAATGATAATGACCTTACCGAATATTTATGGCCCATTGTGCGCGAAATTATAAAAACCGCCATTGAAAACAAGCAAAATCTTATTGTTGAGGGGTGCTATATTCCCTTTGATTACAAAAAGGATTTTGAAAAAGAATATTTAAACGAAATTAAATATTACTGCCTTGTTATGAGTGAAAATTACATTAAAACCCGCTTTAATGATATTAAAAAATTTGCAAATGTTGTTGAAAAACGAATAGATGATGACTATACAATCGAAAATGCACTTTCTGAAAATGCAAAAATTTTAGAACTTGCAAAAAGGCACAAGGTAAATTATATACTTATTGATAAAGAATATGATTTTGACACAAATTAAACCGAGCAGTTTACTGCTCGGTTTTTGTTTAATTTTTAAGCTTTTCACTTATTTTTTTGGTGTGATATTTAATGCTAAAATAAACTATCAACCATACCACAACATAAACCGCAAGAAAAACGAGAGTAAAAATTAAAAAGGCAATAATATCAAACGGCAGCCACGAATTTATAAAATAACAGGTGGCATAAGCCAAATAAAGTGTGCCAAAGTGGAATGTGATAGATTTATTAAGTCCCCATTCTTCAATTTGGTTGAAAACACTTGCTCCTGCGTGAACAAAGGCAAGCAGATAAAGCGAAACCACACCTAATAAAATTTCTTGACCGCCAAAAGTAATGCTTTTATCACATTTTGAAATTATAAAATAAATTATTGCCAAAATAATCGGACCAAAGCCGCCAAACATTAACCCGCGAATTAAAAATTCCTTTACATATTTTTTCACCCTTAAACACCTAACCTTTCTTTTACATTTTTTAAGTTGCGCCGTGAAATATAATCCTGATATCCGTTTTTAAAAATAACCGCTATCGCACCCGAAAAGGTGGCTTTAACACTTTCAATTTGCTTTATGTTTGCAATGCAGGACTGGTTAATTTTTATAAAATTTTCATCAAGCATTTCTTCGAGCTGATAAAGACGAAGCTTTATTTGAAGCTTTTCATCGGTCAAGGCATAAACCTTGTTGTTTTCGGTAACAAAGCAATTAACCGCCGATAAATTAAGCTTTTTTGCCTCGTTTTCGATATATCCAAACAAATTAAAATTATTTTCTGCCACAAGGCGTTCTATTTCCTCTATAAGCTCGGTTTTTTCGTGGGCATAAATTATTATTTCTTCTGACCTTTCTTTGTCGATAAAAACTTTAATATCCATCTTCTACCGCCTTTGTTTTTTCAAAAGAGCTCTTTTGTAATTTTATTTTATGCTGAACTTTTCGGTTTTGCAAGGGCTTTAAAGTATTTGGCAGTTTTTGAAAAATATGTGGCAAAAAAACCGCCGAAAACGGAGACGCTTCGTAAAGAAGTAGTCTCCGTTTTTTCTATATAAAGAAAAAATGACACTTTCAGTTAGAGAAAGTGTTATAGTGGGTTACATACTTTGAGAAAGGTAACCTCATTCACCGAAAAAACGAATTGTTTTCGGCTTGTAGAAAATGATATATCTCTAACGAGATATGATATACGGCGATGCCGTATGATATATTTCCACTTCGTGAAAATATGATATAATATCCGTTTCTTCATATTCTGAAAGCATATATCGTCGCTCGCAGAGCGATATCATACCGCAGGTATATCACCCGTTCTATAAAGGAACGGATATCATTGGGGCACCTTCCTTTCGGAGGGTGCCCCAATTCGGCGGTTTTTGTTTATTTTTCTTTAATTTTTACTTCCATTTGCGGATAAGGTACTTTAATATCGTTTTCTTCAAACGCTTTTTTAACACCCTCAACAACATCGAAATAAACATCCCAATAATCCGCAGTATTTGACCAAACGCGCGCGGTATATTCTACACCGCTGTCAGCACATTTTGAAACCCTTACAAATGCTTCGGGTGTTTTGAGTGCCTTTTTATGTGAGGTTATAACCTTCATAATAATTTCTTTAACCTTTTCGCTGTCGCAGCTATAATCGGCAACAAAGGTTGTATCAACACGGCGGATATCCTTTGCAGAATAATTTTCAATTACAGCATTTGTTATTGAGCCGTTGGGTATGGTAATCTGCTTATTATCGGGTGTTAAAAGCACGGTGTAAACCACAGTAATTTCCGAAACTGTGCCCGCTTCGCCTGCGGCTTCGATATAGTCGCCAACCTTAAAGGGCTTGAAAAGTAAAATCATTAAACCGCCCGCAAAGTTTGAAAGCGCACCTTGTAGTGCCAAGCCAACAGCCACACCACAGGATGCCAAAACAGTTAAAAATGATGTAACAGGAATGCCCACAACCATTGCCAAGGTTATAAAAAGCAATATGTAAAGCGTGATGGTTGCAAAGCTTGCCAAAAATGAACGGATGCTTAAATCAAGCTTATCAAGCTTTTTAGATGTTTTAATGAACTTTTTAACAATTTTAATTATAAAAAGTCCAACAACTAAAACCAAAATGCCGATTAGGATTTTAATCCCAAAGGATGTTGCAAGCTCGAAAAGCCAGTCTAAAATTTTTTCTAACATAAAAACCACTCCCAAAAAATTTATATATCAATTTTACATCTTTTTTGAAAAACAGTCAAGAAAAAATGCCCCGCTTGTTAGCGAGGCATTTTTTATGTTTTACTAATTATTCAGCGTCAGTATCTGCGAGCTTGTTAAGGTCGTTTTGAACCATGCACATATCAACAATACCTAAACCAACAAGACCGAGGATTAAGTAAAGGATAGAATTGTCAGTATGTTCAATACCTTTTTCTGCGCAAGCTGCTGCAAATTTCTTTTCAAGCATATAGTAACCAACAAAAGGTAAGATGAAGCAAAGAATAAGAACTAAAATGTCTGATTCGCCGATAACCTTTTGTGCGTCTGTAACTAAACTGTAAATCCAGAAAAGTCCATAGATACCGCAGGTAACGATTGAAAGAAGAATTGCTACAACGATGTTGCGATTTTTAATGCCCATTTGAGAGAACCTCCTTAAATTTTTATTTATTATAGCATAATTTTAATTTAGCTGTCAACAATTGTGGCAAAAAAATTGTCGATTTTTGCCTATATTGTTTGTTTTTTGTTAAATTTGTAATAAATGCCACAACATATACTATGCAATATTTTTAAAAAATAATATGCTTTGTTGCTTTTTTAACAATAATATATTAAAATATATTTGTTAACAAAACACAATATTACAAAAGGATGTGCATTTATGGACAAAAAATTTGAGCCCCTTTTTACACCTTGGAAAATAGGAAATGTTGAAATTAAAAACCGAATTGTACTCTGCCCTATGGGTGGTACCTCACTTTTTGGTTGGTTTGAGCTTGGCGGTTGCCACTTTGATAAGGAAGCCGCAAACTTCTTTTTAGAACGCGCAAATAACAATGTTGGCCTTATTATCCCCGGTATTGCACCGCTTCGCGATACATTTTGGGGCAAATGGCTTTGGCAAAACCCAAAAATGTTTGACGAATTAAAGGAATTTATGGATGAAATACATAAATCGGGCGCAAAGCTTTTTGTACAGCTAACCGCAGGTATGGGCAGAAGCTGGGCTATTACCGAATTGGTAGCACCGCTTCATAAAAATAAGGTAACCCGTACCCTTATTAAACCTATTATTGACACCTCGCACGAGCTTGCTTCCCCAAGTGCACAGCCGTCACGCTGGGCACACGACATTGTTTGCCCCGAAATGACAAAGGAGCAAATTCACGAAATTATTGAGGCATTTGCTAAAACTGCTGCACTTTGTAAAAAGGCAGGTGTTGACGGTGTTGAGGTTCACGCCGTGCATGAGGGCTATCTTTTAGACCAATTTTCTATTGAATTTTTCAACAAGCGCACCGACGAATACGGCGGCAGCTTTGAAAACCGCTATCGCTTTGCGGCTGAAATTGTTAAAGCAATTAAAGCCGAATGCGGCAACGACTTCCCCGTATCGCTTCGTTATTCGGTAGAAAGCAAAATGAAAGGCTTTTGCGAGGGTGCAATGCCGGGCGAAGATTATGTCGAGGTTGGTCGAAATATGGCCGAAAGCGAAAAAGCCGCTAAATATTTACAGGACGCGGGCTATGATATGCTTAACGCCGACAACGGTACATACGACTCGTGGTATTGGGCGCATCCGCCAATGTATATGCCCCAAAACTGCAATTTAGAGGATGTTTCACACATTAAAAAATTTGTTGATATCCCTGTTGTTTGTGCAGGCAGAATGGAGCCCGATGTTGGTGCTAATGCGGTTAAAGAGGGTAAAATCGATGCTGTTGGCGTTGCTCGTCAGTTCCTTACCGACCCTGAATGGATTACAAAAATGCTTGAAGACCGCCTTGATGACATTAAGCCCTGTATTTGCTGTCACGCAGGTTGCTTTAACTTCTCGTCATCAAAGGGTCACGCAAACACCCAAGACCTTACCGACACAATGGGTCTTGCCCGTTGCGCCTTAAACCCCAAGACAATGCAGTCTAAAAAATATAAGCTTACACCCGCTAAAAAGGTTAAGAATATTGCCATTATCGGTGGCGGTATCGGCGGTATGGAGGCAGCACTTGTTTGTGCCGAACGTGGCCACAAGGTAACCCTTTATGAAAAGACCGATAAGCTTGGCGGTGTGTTTATTGCAGCTGCTGCACCTGATTTTAAGGAAAAGGACAAGGCGCTTATTGCGTGGTATGTTCGTGAGCTTTCTAAATATCCTATTGATATAAAATTAAACACCGAAATTAAGGATGTAAAATCACTTAATGCCGATGAAATTATAGTTGCAACCGGTGCTGCGGCTAAAAATATTCCGATAAAGAATATTGAAACCACCGTTGAGGCGGTTGATTATCTTTTAGGTAATAAAGAGGTTGGCGAAAGCGTTGCCATTATTGGCGGCGGTCTTACCGGCTGTGAAATTGCTTATGACCTTTATTTAAAGGGCAAAAAGCCAACCGTTATTGAAATGCAGGACGACCTTATCACAACGCCGGGTATTTGCCTTGCAAACACAAGCTTTCTTCGTGATTTCTTTAAAACCAACAGCGTTCCCGTTCATTTGGAAACCAAGCTTAACTCTATTAACGACGGCAGCATCACCGTTACCGACAAGGATGGCAAGCAGTTTGACATTGCTTGTGACAGCGTTATTATGTCGGTTGGCTACAACCCCACCCCTGTTGCTAAAAAGGGTGGTAAGGTGCATGTTATAGGGGACGCGGCAAGTGTTGGCAATCTCCGCACAGTTATTTGGGGTGCGTGGGACGTATGTATGAAAATATAATCCACGCGGATTATATTTTGAGTGAATAGTGAAAAGTGAATAGTGAATAGTTTATGTGTCGCTTCGCGACGGATATAAATAAGGAGTGATTTTAATGAAACTTACTGCTGAGCAACAGGCAATTTTAAACGGCGAAAAGGGCGAAACCATGGCAAAGGTTATGAAGACCCTTGTTATGTACGGTGATGCTTTCGAAGCTGAAAAGCTTGTGCCTATTACCTCAAAATATAACCACCTTGTAACCTCTTTCGGTTTAAAGGTTATGTCACCCGTTTATGACCTTATGCAACAAATTTTGGACGCTGATGTGGCATCTGGCCAAAAGTTTTCGGTTGACCCACGCCCGCTTGACGATAATGTACCCGCAAGCTTTTTGCAAAACTTTGTTTTCAAAAACTTTATGTACACCAAGCAGGATTTTTATGAAAAGCAACTTCACAAACTTGGTCTTATTGATGAAAATGCCTTCACCTGCGCCTGCTATATGGACGAGGTTGGCAACAAACCCAAAAAGGATGACATTTTAAGCTGGGCTGAATCCTCTGCCGTTGTTTATGCAAACTCGGTTTTAGGTGCTCGTTGCAACCGCAATAGCGGTATTTTAGACATTATGGGTTCTATCGTTGGTTATGTGCCATATTTTGGACTTTTGACCGATGAGGGCAGAAAAGCTACTTGGGTTGTTAAAATTGAAACCACCAAAAAGCCCGAAGCACAGCTTCTCGGGTCGGCCATTGGTATGAAGGTTATGGAGGATGTACCCTATGTAATCGGTCTTGATAAATGGCTTGGTAATGAGCTTAACGATGCGGCTTGTACATATCTTAAGGATTTTGGTGCCGCTACCGCCTCAAACGGTGCTGTTGGTCTTTACCACATTGAAAACCTTACTCCCGAAGCAGTTGAATTAGGTAAGAAACTTATCGTAGATGGTGCAAAGGAATATATCATTGATGATGCCGAGCTTGAAAGAGTAAAGGCAAACTACCCTGTAATGTGGAAGAACCCCGATGCAAAGCCAAAGCTTTGCTTTATGGGTTGCCCTCATATGAGCTTGGAGCAGCTTAAAACCTGGACCGACAGGGTTGAAGACGCATTAAAAGAAAACGGCAACAAAAAGGTGCTTATTCCCACCGTTTTCACCGCAGCCCCCAAGGTTTTAGAGGCATTTAACAAAACCGAATATGCCGCACGGCTTAAAGCCACAGGTGTTATTACCTCTTACATTTGTCCGCTTATGTATATGAATAACCCGCTTTGCAAAACAATGCCTGTTATAACCTCATCAAACAAGCTTCGCACCTATACCAGTGCTCGCTATTACACCGATGATGAAATTTTAAACGCTATCACAAAGGGAGGTAAATAAAAATGAAAAAGTTTAAAGGAAGAATTGTTACCCCCGGTACCGTTAGCGCCGAGGCCGTTGTTTCAACCGAGGGCTTTAACACCTTGGCATCCTTTCAAATGGCTTTGCAGTTTGGCGACAAGCAGGTAAAGTGCGGCGACCAAAACAACACCGACCTTTACGGCAAGCCCCTTGTAAACAAGGCGCTTTGCTTGCCACAAACTATTGGCTCGACCACAGGCGGCTTGGTGCTTTACTGTGCCTGCGCTATGAAGAAAAACCCCGCTTGTATGCTTTTTGCAAACCATATTGATTCTCTTGCAGCAGCAGGTGCTGTGCTTGCTGATGTTTGGGTTGAGGATATGACTATGCCTGTTATCGACTGCCTTGGTGATGAATTTATAAACTATGTAAAAGACGGTATGAAAATTACCATCGAGGAAGACGGAACAGTTGTTGTAGAAGATTAAAAAATTAAAAAAGAGCTGGAAATTTTCCGGCTCTTTTTAAAATTATAGTTTTTGCGATATATTTGCTAAAGCAAATGCGATATACTCGCTATGCTCGTGCGATATATTATACCTTGCGGTATAATGCGATATGATATAAATCCACCCGCGCCCGCAGGCATATCGCATACGCAGTATATATCGCGTTATAATGTAACATATCGCAAATCCGAAGGATTTATATCACTGTGCCCTTGGCACATCAATGAAACATTGTCTGAAAGCCCTCAACCATTTCGCCTGCGGCCTTTAAAAGCTTTGCTCCGCCTTTTTCAATGTTTTTATTGTCCTTAAGCATCATTTTACCAACTGTAACAGCCGCAGCGCCTGCAAGCATACCGGCACCTACGCCCTTCATAAATGTCATTACTGAATTATTTTGCATTTTAAAAACCTCCCTTTATGACTATTATGTCGCGAAAATGAGGTTTTATTTTTATTTTTTAAACTTTAATTTTTAAAATCGTGTTTACAAAGAAGTAATTACATTGTATAATAATATATTATGAAAAAATTATTTATAATTACACTCATCCCGCTGATGCTGCTCTGCGGATGTAAAAAAGAGCAAATCAAAAACACAAAGGAATGCCTTGACACCACCTATAGTATCACTGCTGACTGCGATGAAAAAACACTTAACGGTGCTTTTGAGGTGTGCCTTGAAAGCGAAAAGCTTTTAACACAAAACTATCCCGATAGTGAAATTTCAATGCTAAACGCCCACGACACGATGGAATTATCCCGTGAAACGCTGGACGTTTTGTCCCTTGCGCTTTATTACTGTCAAGCAACGGGCGGTAAATATGATATCACCTTGGAGCCAATCAGCAGTCTTTACAATTTTGAAGAGCAAGCTGCACCCACCGAGGAGCAAATTAAGAAAAAGCTTTACAAGGTTGGTTATGACCGCATTGAAATTAAGGGTAAATTAGTTGATTTGCATAACACCGAGATTGAGCTTTCAAGCATTAAAACAGGATATATTGCCGATAAAGCAGTACGGTATCTTAAACAAAACGGTGCCAAAAACGGTGTGGTTGATTTTAACGGTAATGTTTTGGCTTTTGGCAGGGCATATTCCTTTGAAATTAAAAAGCCCGGCAGTTTTGACACAATGTTTACCGTAAAATTTGAAAATAAATCTGCTGTGACAAATAGCATTTACCGCCACTACTTTAAAGAAAACGGTGTTACATATCACCACATCTTAAATTCTTCAACAGGTATGCCTGTCGATAATGATTTAGCGGGTGTTACCGTTTTGGGTGAAAGTGCTGCCGAGTGTGATGTTTTATCCACCGTTTGTATGATTTTAGGCGAAGAAACGGCCAAATCATTTATAAACCAAACCCCAAAATATGAAGCCGTATTCATTAAAAAAGATAACACCGCTTCGGTATCAGACGGTCTTAAAATCAAAGGCAAAAAGATTGTTTACAAATAATTTTAAAATTTTTAGCTTTAATTTGATATAATACTTAAAAACTAACCAACGAGGTATTAAAATGAGCTTGATTTCAGCACTTTTCGGCAATTACAGCCAAAAAGAACTTAAAAGAATTATGCCGCTGCAAACAAAGGTTTTGGCTTTGGAGGAAGAGTACAAAGCATTAACCGATGAACAGTTGCGCGCTAAAACCAACGAATTTAAAGAAAGATTAACCTTGGGCGAAACTCTTGATGATATTTTGCCCGAGGCCTTTGCCGCTTGCCGAGAAGCAGGTGACCGTGTACTTGGTATGCGCCATTTTCCCGTGCAAATTATTGGCGGTATTATTTTGCACCAAGGCCGTATTGCCGAAATGAAAACAGGTGAAGGTAAAACCTTGGTTGCAACACTTCCCGCATATCTTAACGCTCTTTCGGGCAAGGGTGTACACATTGTAACGGTTAACGATTACCTTGCAAAGCGTGATAGCGAATGGATGGGTAAGCTTTATAAATTTATGGGGCTTACCGTTGGTCTTGTTACCCACGGTATGACCAAAGAGCAAAAGCAAGAAGCATATAACGCCGACATTACCTATTGCACCAATAACGAGCTTGGCTTTGACTATTTGCGTGACAATATGGTTATTTATAAGGAGCAAAAGGTTCAGCGTGAGCACAACTTTGCCATTGTCGACGAGGTTGACTCTATTTTAGTTGACGAAGCAAGAACTCCCCTTATCATTTCAGGACAAAGCGATAAATCGACCGACCTTTATGAGTCAGCAAACCGCCTTGCCCGTTCACTTAAAATGTTTAAGATTAAGGAAATGGACGACAAAGTGTCGGACGAGCAGATGGGTATCGAGGGCGACTATATAGTTGATGAAAAGGCAAGGACCGCCGTTTTAACCCCCGACGGTGTTAAGCGTGTTGAACAGTATTTTAACATTGAAAACCTTAACGACAGCGAAAACATCGCCATTGCCCACCATATAAACCAAGCAATTCGTGCACACGGTATTATGAAGCGTGATGTCGATTATGTTGTAAAAGACGGCGAGGTTATAATTGTTGATGAATTTACCGGCCGTTTAATGTATGGCCGCCGTTATAACGAGGGCTTGCACCAAGCAATTGAAGCTAAAGAAGGCGTAAAGATTGCTAAAGAATCAAAAACACTTGCAACCATTACCTTTCAAAACTTCTTCCGCCTTTATAACAAGCTTTCGGGTATGACAGGTACTGCCATGACCGAGGAGGCCGAATTCCAAGAAATTTATAAATTGGATGTTATTGAAATTCCCACCAACAAGCCCATTGCCCGTATCGACCAAAACGATGTGGTTTACAAAACCGAAAAAGCAAAGTTTATGGCGGTTATTGACAAGATTATTGAATGTCACCAAAAGGGACAGCCCGTGCTTGTGGGTACAATTACCATTGAAAAGTCTGAGCTTTTATCAGCGCTTCTTAAAAAGCGTGGTATTAAGCACAATGTTTTAAACGCAAAGCACCACGAAAAAGAAGCCGAAATTATTGCCCAAGCAGGTAAATTGGGTGCAGTTACCATTGCCACCAATATGGCAGGCCGTGGTACCGACATTATGCTTGGCGGTAATGCTGAATATTTGGCAAAATCGGCTTTGCGCCACGATGGTTTAAGCGAAGAAATGATTGTTGAAGCCACCGGCTTTGCCGAAACTGAAGACCCCGACATTTTGGCTGCCCGTGCAAAATATCGTGAATATTATAACCAATTTAAAGCTGAAATTGCCCCTGAAGCCGAGGCAGTACGACAGGCAGGCGGTTTATGTATTATCGGTACCGAGCGCCACGATTCACGCCGTATTGATAACCAGCTTCGCGGTCGTGCAGGTAGACAGGGTGACAACGGTGAAACCCAATTTTTTGTATCTCTTGAAGATGACCTTATGCGACTTTTCGGCGGCGAAAGAATTTCAATGCTTATGGACACAATGCGTGTGGATGAGGATATGCCGCTTGAAAGCGGTATGCTTTCAAAAACTATTGAGGGTGCCCAAAAGAAGAAGGAGGGCATAAACTTTGCCATCCGTAAAAACACCCTTCAGTATGACGATGTAATGAATAAACAGCGTGAGCTTATTTACACACAGCGTAACAAGGTGCTCGACGGTGAGGACATTAAGGACACTGTATTTAAGATGATTTGCGATACTGTTGATTCTTATTGCGCCATTTACCTTTCAGACCCTATTGCTGACAATTGGGACTTAAAAGGTCTTCGTGAATACTTTATGGGCTGGCTTACGGCACCTAATGACTTTAACTACACCGCCAACGAGCTTTCAAAGCTTGATAAACAGGACATTGCCGATTTACTTAAAGACCGCGCCGAAAAGATTTATGCACAGCGTGAAAAAGAACTTGGCAATGATATGATGCGTGAAATTGAACGCGTAATGCTGCTAAGGTCGGTTGATACCAACTGGATGGACCACATTGATGCTATGGACCAATTACGCCAAGGTATAGGTCTTCGTGGTTACGGTCAGCACGACCCTGTTGTTGAATACCGCAACGACAGCTATGATATGTTTGATGCAATGACCACCGCTATTCGCGAGCAAACCGCAAAGCTTGTTATGACTGTTCGTGTTCGCCGCGATGATGAGGTTAAGCGTGAAAAGGTTGCCGAGGAATCAAGCGCCGACAACAAGCCCAACACCGTAAAAGGTAAGGGTGCAGTTGGCAAAAACGCCCTTTGCCCCTGCGGAAGCGGCAAAAAATATAAACGCTGCTGCGGAAAAGATATAGATTAAAAAAGACGGCTTTTGCCGTCTTTTTTTATTTAAATGAAATTTCAATTTCTCTTTTTCCCACTGAATCTTCAAATATTTTTTTCATTTATAAATTTGTTTTTTAACAGTTTTTTATACTTTTCTAATTCAAATTTCGGAATATCTATATATATACAACTGTCACATTGCCCCATAATATCAATATTTATTTCGTCTAAAATACATTTCCCGTTGTCCTGATAAACACAAAAATAATTTTCACATTTCATTTTTACTCTCCTTTTACTACAAAGTAATACAATGTATTTATTGCAATTGTACTACAAATGATACAAAATGTAAACAGGTGATTTTTATGGGAATTGAAAAGAAAGTTGTTAGCGTTCGTTTAGATGAAAACTTATTAGAACAATTGAAAGAAAGAGCAGAAGCAGAAAACCGTCCGCTTTCAAACCTTATTGAAACTGTTTTGAAACGTTTTGTTTCTGAAAATAAAACAAAAAAGTAAATCAATATAGACTTAAACCCTTGAGAACTTTCTCAAGGGTTTTGTTATTTTTGAAAATAATTATTCATAAAATTATAAGAGGTGATTTTATGAATAATGAAATCTTTGAAAAATATAAAAAAGAAATGCTTGAAATGTATGAAAAAGCAAAGAAAAACAACGGCTATATACCTACTCAAGCCCCGCCCGAGGCAAACACTGAAGCCCTGCCTCAAAATTCTATGCCCACACCCACACCGCCAAGCCAAAGCACCCAAACGGGCGGACTTTTGGGGATTGTAACCTCCTTTCGCGGACTTTACCCCGTGGAAAATGCAAGGGTAACTGTTTTTACAGGCGATATGGATAATATGCAGGTAATTGACAGTGATTTGACCGACCGCAGCGGTAGAACAAAGGTGTTTTCTCTTTTGGCCCCCGATAAAAATCTTTCGATGTCGCCCGATTTAGCCGAAACCCCATATTCACTTTATAATATGATGGTTGAAGCCGACGGCTTTTTGAAAAACATACACCTTAATATCCCTGTTTTCAGCGGTATAACCTCGATTCAGCGGTCAGATATGATTTTAGCAGAAGAGCGAATTGACAAAACACCCCAAATTTTTGACGAGTCGCAAAAATATAATCTTTAAGGTGATGCTATGCCGGAAATTATAACCCCTGTTATACCTGAAAACATAACGGTGCATTTAGGGGCACCAACCTCGAACGCACGTAATGTAACCGTTCCCTTTGCTGATTACATAAAAAATGTTGCTTCAAGCGAAATTTACCCCACCTGGCCCGAAAATGCCCTGCGTGCCAATATTTACGCCATTATTTCCTTTGTTTTAAACCGTGTTTATACCGAATGGTACCCGTCCCGCGGGTATGATTTTGATATTACCAACACCACACAGTTTGACCAAGCGTTTGTGCCCGACCGCGAAATTTTTGAAAACATAAGCCAAATTGTTGATGAGATTTTTAACGATTATGTCATAAGACAAGGTAATGTTCAGCCCCTTTTTACCACCTTTTGCAACGGCACAACCTCAACCTGCAGCGGTCTTTCGCAATGGGGTACCGTAAATTTGGCAGAGCAAGGCCGAACACCCTTTGAAATTTTGCAGAATTATTACGGTAATGACATTGGTATTGTAGAAAATGCCCCCGTTAGCGACAATGTTGAAAGCTATCCGGGTGTGCCGTTAAGAATTGGGGATGCGGGCAACAATGTAGATATTATTCAAACACAGCTTAACCGCATATCACAAAACTACCCCGCAATACCCAAAATAACCGATGCCGAGGGAATTTTTGGTGTTTCAACCGAAAATGCGGTGCGTGAATTTCAAAAAATATTTAGTTTATCACAAACAGGTGTGGTTGATAAGTCAACTTGGTATAGAATTAAGCAGTATTATAACGGTGTTAAGGGCCTTGCCGAGCTTTCAAGCGAGGGTATTTCTATAAGCGAGGCGGCGGTGCCCTTTACCGATGAATTAAGCGAAGGTATTAGCGGTATTCCCGTTACCACCTTGCAGTATTATTTATCTATTTTGGCATATTTTAACGGTGCATTAGCCCCCGTTATAAGAAGCGGTTATTACGGCCCCGAAACTGTGCAGGCGGTTGAAAGGTTTCAAAGCTTTTATAATTTGCCCATAACGGGTGTGGTTGACCAAAGTACCTGGAATGTTATTTCACAGGCGTATATCGACACTGTATCAGCTTTGCCAAGCGGTTATTCGGGTGCAAATGCCAAGTTGTATCCGGGATATTTTTTAACCCGAGGTATGCGAAGCGAGGATGTAAAAGATTTGCAAACCTATATTGATTTAATCGGTCAAAATATAAACGAAATACCCACACTTCCACAAACGGGCTTTTACGGCGAACAAACCGAAAATGCAGTCAGAACCTTTCAGCGTCTTTTCGGTATTACCGAATCGGGCGCGGTTGGCCCTGTAACCTGGGCAACTATTGCACAGCAATATGATTATTTTATAAACCAATAGGTATTGATTTTTTAAAAATTGGGTAGTATAATTTAGTACAGTATTTTAATGCATTGGAGATTTTTAAAATGTCAGAACAAAAAAGTAATTGCAGTGGTAACTGTTCAAGCTGTGGGCAAAGCTGCAGTTCAAGAAACGAGCCGCAAAGCTTGTTAGAGCCCACCTCTGAATTTAACAACATTAAGCATGTTATCGGTGTTGTAAGCGGTAAGGGTGGCGTTGGTAAATCAATGGTTACCTCTTCCCTTGCGGTTTTAATGAACAAAATGGGTTATAAGGTTGGTATTTTGGATGCCGATATCACAGGCCCTTCAATCCCAAAATCGTTTGGCATAAATTCAAAGGTTTACCAAAACGAGCTTGGCATTTTACCAGCCGAAACCGAAAACGGTATTAAAATTATGTCAATAAACCTTCTTTTAGAGGATAAGGAAGCCCCTGTTTTATGGCGCGGCCCCGTTATTGCAGGCGCTGTTAAGCAATTTTGGCATGATGTTGTTTGGGGCGATTTGGACTATTTATTTGTTGACTGTCCCCCCGGTACAGGAGATGTTCCGCTTACTGTTTTCCAAAGTCTTCCCCTTGACGGCGTTGTTATTGTTACCTCCCCGCAGGATTTGGTTTCAATGATAGTTAAAAAGGCCTATAATATGGCTAATATGATGAATATTCCCGTTTTGGGTATTATTGAAAATATGAGCAGTGTTATCTGCCCCGAATGTAAAAAGGAATTTAAGATTTTTGGCAGCGGTAGCGAAACCGTTGCTGATGAAATCGGTGTTGAGCTTCTTGGCAAAATGCCAATTGATGTAACTTTGGCACAGCTTGTTGATAACGGCTGCTTTGAAAAATATGATAATATTTATCTTAAAGATGCCGCCGAAAAAATTGACAGTAAAATAAACAAATAAATTAAAGCGACCTTTTGCGAGACTTCCTTATGGGAAGTCTCGCAGTTTTATTCGCCTTGCGGCGAGTTCTATTGCTTCGCAGTGATATTCGGCTAATGCCGAGTGTTATTTGCTTCGCAAGTTTTAGTTCGAATAAAATACCACTGAAACCGTGAGGTTTCAATATCACTATTGCCACAAGGCAATAATATCACTGTGAGACCTGTATCACAATATCACTTGTTTTTCTTATCTTGAGCTAGGTTAATTTTA
>CAMFSU010000062.1 GCA_945983355.1 uncultured Clostridia bacterium
AACCAAGGTAAAACGGTTGTTTGCCTTGGTTTTTTTGTAATAATTTTTAAAAAAGTTGCAAAAATATTAAAAAAAGGTTGCAATTTTGTAACCTTTTTGTTATAATTGCTTTTGTAAATGTTACAAATTGTAATTTTTTAAGAAAGGTGCTGACTTTTATTTTTAACAAAATTTGCGATAAAATCAAAAACAAAACGCAAAATTTAATCAAGAACAATAAAGTGTTAGTAAAAATCACCTGCTTTGCATTAGTTATGACTTTAAGCTTTGTTATAAGCTTTGTTACTTGTGGAATTACTTTCGGCTTCAGCGTTATTTATAACGGTCAAAACATTGGCGTGGTTGAAGACACCTCTGCTTTTGCAGATGCTAAGGATTATATTATTGAAAACACCGAGCATCAAAAGGTTATAAATAATATTGACGATGCTTCCTTCCGCCTTACCTTTGCTTTAAAGGAAAACTTTTTGGGTGAAAAGCAGTTGGCAAATGCTATTGCTGAAAACACCGATGAAATTACCGAAGCAAGCATTTTATATGTAAACGGCAAGCCAATGGCATTTATTAAGGCACAAAACGCTGAAAAAATGCTTGAAGATGCTCGTTGCCGTTATTATATTGAAGGTGCTGAAAATTCAGCTGAATTTATTGATGAAATCAAAATTGAAAAGAAATATTCTTACACACCCCGTGTGGATAGTGAAGAAAATGTTAAAAATATCATTTCAAATTTAAAGGTTAAAACCGTTTCAAAGGTTTCCTTTGAAGCTCCTATCGCTTTCTCAACAAAGGTTGTAAACACCAGCTCACAATATGTGGGTTATTCAAAGGTTACAACAAAGGGCGTTGAAGGTCGTGCCGCTAAAACCGAATTGGTTGAAACTGTAAACGGCACCGAATCTTCACGCGAAACCCTTAAAAACGAGGTTTTAGTTCAGCCCGTTACACAGGTTGTTGTAAAGGGTACAGCTATAAATATGGCATCTGCCACCGAAAAAGCCGAAGCTGCCTCTAAGGGATTTATTATGCCCCTTAAAAGCTATGTTTATGTTTCGGCATATTGGGGCGACGGCCGTAACCACAAGGCAATAGACTTTGCAGGCCACAGAGGTACAGCTTTGTTTGCTGCAAAGGGCGGTGTTGTTACATGTGCGGGTTACCGCGGTAACTATGGCTATTTGGTTGAAATCGACCACGGCGACGGCTTTAAAACCCGTTATGCACACTGTAATGCGCTTTGTGTAAAGGTTGGACAAACAGTAGCCCAAGGTCAGCAAATCGCAACAATGGGTAACACAGGCCGTTCAACAGGTGACCACTTGCACTTTGAAATACTTAAAAACGGCACACAGGTAAACCCTGCACCGTATTTACCAAAATTTAGATAAACATAATAAAAGCTACAGCACCCTTGGTTAAAAGGGTGCTGTTTTTGTTTTAAATTGCAAAAAAATCTTGACAAAAGTGGCAATTTATACTATTATACTTGTATACAATTATATTGGAGGTAAATAAAATGAAAAAGATTTTACTCGCAGTTTTAGCCGTAATTTTAGTTTTCTCAATGGTTGCTTGTACTGCACCAACCACTACAATGACAATGGGCACAGGCAGCCCCACAGGTACATATTTTGCTTACGGCGGCATTCTTGGTCAATATATTAAGAATAAAGCAGGCATTACAGCTACTGCTGTTAATACCGGCGGCTCTAAGGACAATATTCAAGGTATTGATGCTGGTGACTATCAGTTGGGTACTGTTCAGTCTGATGTTATGCACTATGCTTACACAGGTACCCGTTCTTTTGAAGAAGACGGCAAGGTTGAATCCTTCCGCACAATCGCAGGTCTTTATGCAGAAGCAGTTCAGCTTGTTACTGTAAATTCTAAAATCAATTCAGTTGCTGACTTAAAGGGCAAAAAGGTTTCTATCGGTGCTCCCGGCTCGGGCGTTTATTTCAACGCTATGGACGTTTTGGCCGCTGCCGGTCTTACTATTGATGATATTACTCCTCAATACCAAAACTTTGACGAAAGTGCTGATGCTTTAAAGGACGGCAAAATTGACGCCGCTTTCATCGTTGCAGGTGCTCCTACTCCCGCAATTTCAGAGCTTAGTCTTACCAACAAGAACACCAAAATCGTTCCTATCGATGGTGATGTTGCTGAAAAGCTTATGAAGGACAACACCTTCTATTCAGTTTACAATATTCCTGCAAACACCTATGATAATCAAGCAGCTGACATTTTAACCGTTACTGTTAAGGCAACCTTAATTGTAAGTGCTGATGCTGATGAAGATGCTGTTTATAAGGTTACAGCAGCAATCTTTGACAATATTGAGGCAATTACCAAGGAACATGCAAAGGGTGCAGAATTAACCTTAGAAAATGCAACCGAAGGTCTTACTGTTCCTTTCCATGCTGGTGCTGCAAAATACTTTAAAGAAAAGGGTATTGATGTAGAGGTTAAGTAATTAACTTAAAAGTTGGTTTTAAAATAATAGCCGTGACCTTAAAGTTGCGGCTATTTTAATGCTTTAAAAGAAAGGTATGAAATTTTTGTCACTTTTTAAAAAGAAAGCCCCCGTGTCTGACGAGCCGATGGACTTAGAGGCCGTAATGAAAAAATTTGACAGGGAATCTAACACTCGTGTATGGGAGGGTGCCCCCAAAATTGTTATCAATTCAATTTTGGCAGCGTTTTCTCTGTTTTGTATTTATGTAACATTTTTTGCTACTTGGCTTGATGCTATCCGTCTTTCAAGCTTCGTTGCAGGTATTGTTTTTATCGGCTTTTTGATGTACCCCGCAAGAAAGGGCAAGCAAAGGGTAAACTTTATCCCGTGGTATGACATTATTTTATTGGTTGCGGGCACATCCTCGTTTTTATATTTCACATTTGACGCTAATACCATTGTTCAGCAGGGTAGAAATTTCCAAACATATCAAATAATTATTGGTGTAATTGGTATTTTGGCACTTTTAGAGCTTTGCCGCCGCTGTGTTGGTATTCCGATTATAGTTGTTGCTGTCGGTTTTATTATCTATGCTTTGTTCTTTGGTCTTACCAACCCCGACTTTATGCGCCGCGTAACAACCCTTGTCGGCAACCTGTTTTACACCACCACCGCAGGTATTTTGTCAGTTCCGATTAACACCTGCTCGAAATACATTGCAATTTTCATAATTTTCGGTGCTTTCCTTGAAAGAACAGGCATTGCCGACTTCTTTATTAAAATTTCAAACGCCGTTGTCGGCGGTTTTTCGGGTGGACCTGCAAAGGTTGCGGTTGTAGCAAGCGCGCTTGAGGGTATGGTTTCGGGTTCATCGGTTGCTAATACCGTTGGCTCGGGCTCGGTTACAATTCCGCTTATGAAGAAAACCGGCTACAAGCCCGAATTTGCCGCTGCCGCTGAAGCTGCCGCTTCCACAGGCGGACAAATTATGCCCCCAATTATGGGTGCCGCCGCTTTCTTAATGGCTGAAAATATCGGTATTCCTTACAGCAATATTGCCCTTCGCGCAATTTTACCCGCTGCGCTCTACTTCTTGGGCGTGTTTATCACCGTTCATTTAGAGGCCAAAAAGGAAGGCCTTCGCGGTCTTACCAAGGATGAATTACCCCGTTTTATACCCCTTTTAAAACAGTCTTACTTACTTTTACCGCTTATAATTTTAATCGGTCTTGTAAGCGCAAACTTAAAATCAATCGCCTACGCCGCCGCCGTTGCTATTGTGGCAACTATCGTGGTTGGTCTTTTCAATAAAGAAAACCGCATAACCCCAATGCGTATATTCGAAGCATTGGCAGCAGGTGGTCAGGGTATGATTACCGTTGCAGTTGCTTGCGGTGTTGCAGGTATTATTGCAGGCACAATCACAATGACAGGTCTTGCAAGTATGCTTATTAACGGCATCATCACCTTGGCAAACGGTAAAATTATAATTGCGCTTGTTCTTACAATGCTTTGCTGTATCGTTTTGGGTATGGGTGTGCCCACCACCGCAAACTACTGCATTATGGCGGCAACCTGTGCGCCAATTCTTACCCAAATGGGTGTTCCTGCAATTGCGGCACACTTCTTCGTGTTCTATTTCGGTATCGTTGCCGACTTGACACCTCCTGTTGCTTTGGCGGCCTATGCAGGTGCGGCTATTGCACAGGCAAACCCAATGAAAACTGCGCTTAATTCCACAAAATTGGCAATTGGTGCGTTTATTGTGCCTTATGTCTTTGCGCTTAGCCCCTCAATGCTGTTTGTTGACACCGTTTGGTATGAGGTTGTGCTTATTTGCGTGACATCAATTATCGGTATGTTTGGCGTGTCCTCTGCTCTTGAAGGTTATATCTTCAAAAATATGAAGTGGTATGAACGCATTATCTCAGCCATAGGCGGCTTGTTGCTTATCTATCCCGGTCTTGTTACCGACCTTATCGGCTTTGGACTTGTTGGTATAGTTTTGTTTGAGCAGTTTATCCGCAAAAATGCACATAAAAAATCATTAGCATAATATAATTTTAAGGAGATATTTCGTCTTGAAATATCTCCTTTATTTTTTTAAAAATTTTTTCTTGACAAATATGAAAATTATGGTATAATAATTTCGGTTAGCAATGGCTAACTGAAATTAAAGGAGGTTTCAAATGAAAACTTTGAAGGACCTTAAGGTCGGCAAAACCGCAAAAGTTGTAAAAGTTCATGGTGAAGGCGCTGTAAGGCGTCGCATAATGGATATGGGCATTACAAAGGGTGTTGAAATCTTTGTAAGAAAGGTAGCACCACTTGGTGATCCAATGGAATTAGCAGTCAGGGGTTATGAATTATCACTCCGCAAAGCCGATGCTGAAATAATTGAGATAGAGTAATTTATTTTTTGTCTATGAGTTAGCGTTGGCTAACCACATTTGAAAGGAAAAATATGAGTATAAAAATCGCCCTTGCGGGCAACCCAAACAGTGGTAAAACAACACTTTTTAATTTACTTACCGGTTCTAACCAATATGTTGGTAACTGGCCGGGGGTTACGGTTGAAAAAAAGGAAGGCAAGCTTAAAAATAACAGCGATATAATCGTTACCGACCTTCCGGGTATATATTCACTTTCTCCCTATACCTTGGAGGAGGTAGTGGCCCGAAATTACATGGTGGATGAACGCCCCGATGTTATTTTAAACATTGTTGACGGCACTAATTTAGAGCGTAATTTGTACCTCACCACCCAACTTATCGAGCTTGGCATACCTGTTGTTATTGCCATAAATATGATAGATGTTTTGCGAAAAAGCGGTGAAAAAATTGACACCGCTGAACTAAGTCGTAGAATTGGCTGCAAAATTGTAGAAATTTCGGCGCTTAGGGGTAGTGGCATTGATGAAGCGATTGATGAAGTAATCAAGGTGGCAGCCGCCCCTAAAAAAACACCAAGCCATATCTTTTGCGGTGATGTTGAGCACGCCCTTGCCCATATTGAAGAGGCGGCGGTGCACCAAATGGATGATGAAAAGCAGCGTTGGTATGCCGTTAAAATTTTTGAACGCGACAAAAATGTTTTAAAGTCATTAAAGCTTTCTAAAAAGGTTTTAGACCATATTGAAGAAGATATTAAAGCGGTTGAAACCATTATGGATGATGACAGCGAAAGCATAATTGCAAACGAAAGATATGAATATATTGCAAGAATTTTGCAGGGCTGTTATAAGAAAAAGCCAATCAACCGTTTAAGTGCATCGGATAAAATTGACCGCATTGTCACAAACCGATTTTTAGCACTTCCGATTTTTGCACTTATTATGTTGCTTGTTTATTACATATCAATCGGCTCAATCGGCAACTGGACGGTCGGCTTTATGAACGACACCCTTTTTGGCGAGTGGATAATTCCTTTTGTCAGCGATACGCTTACGAATTGGAATGTGGCTTCTTGGCTTGTAAGCTTAATTGCTGACGGTATTGTTGGCGGTGCCGGTGCGGTGCTTGGCTTTGTTCCGCAAATGCTGATACTGTTTTTAATGCTTTCTCTTTTAGAGGACTGCGGCTATATGTCCCGCGTTGCCTTTATAATGGATAAGCTATTTAGAAAATTCGGTCTTTCGGGTAAATCGTTTATACCAATGCTTGTTGCAACGGGCTGTGGTGTACCCGGTATTATGGCTTCCCGCACTATCGAACAGGACCGCGACCGTAAAATGACTATAATGACAACCGGCTTTATACCCTGCGGTGCAAAAATGCCCATTGTTGGTATGATAGCAGGGGCATTGTTTGGCGGCAGCGCTTGGGTTGCCCTGCTCGCGTATTTTGTGGGTATAAGTGCCGTTGTTGTGACCGGCTTAATGCTTAAAAAAACAAAGCTTTTTGCGGGCAATCCCGCACCCTTTGTTATGGAATTACCCTCATACCATGCACCTGTTTTGGCAAATACATTCAGAGCAACCTGGGAGCGTGGCTGGTCGTTTATTAAGCGTGCGGGCACAGTTATTGTTGCGGCAAACATTATAATTTGGTTTTTGAATACCTTGTCGGTTGAGGGTGGTGTGCATTTTATCACCGCACAAAATGGAGGCGGCTCGGTGCTAAAGGATATTGGCTCGCTTATAGCGTGGTTGTTTAAGCCACTCGGCTTCGGTAACTGGCAGGCATCGGTTGCAACGCTTCTCGGCCTTATGGCAAAGGAACAGGTGGTTGGCACCTTTGGTACACTTTCTTCAATGGCAAATGCCGATTTGGCAATAGAGGGCAATAACCAAATGTATGCCGTTATTGCACAGGAATTTTTCGGCGGCAGCGGTCTTGCAGGTATATCATTTATGATATTTAACCTTTTGTGTGCACCCTGCTTTGCCGCAATGGGCGCAATTAAGCGTGAAATGAATAACTGGCGTTGGTCGGTTGGCACAATTTTATATATGTGCGCCTTTGCCTATGCAATTTCGCTTATGGTTTACCAGTTTGGGCTTTTGTTTATCGGTCAAGGCACAATAATCGGCACGATAGCGGCAACAGGTGTTTTGGCGTTTATGGTCTATATGCTTTTAAGACCAAATAAAAATTTAAGGTGATTTTATGTGGCCTACAATAATTGTTGGCAGTATTGTCGCAATAATCTTTGTGGCAATAATTGTAAACGAAATTAAAAAGAAAAAATCTGGCAAGGGCGGTTGTTCTTGCGGTGGCAACTGTGGTGCGTGCGGTATGAACTGCCCGTCCAAACAACAAAAATAAAAAGAAAGCACTTGCTTTACGCAAGTGCTTTTAAATTTAGAAATTTATTATGCCCAAATGCTCGAGCAATATTTTAACACCAAGCAAGATTAGAATTAAACCGCCGGCAAATTCGGCCTTGGACTTAAATTTAGCACCATAAATATTGCCAATTTTAACACCCACTGCTGACAGGGTAAAGGTGATTATACCGATAAACGCTACCGCAATAAATGCATATGTATGGTTGCCCTTTAAATCCATCGCAAGTGAAATGCCTGCCGCCAAGGCGTCAATGCTGGTGGCAACCGCCATTACAAGCATTTTTTTTAAGCCATAGCTGTCACAGCCGCAGTCTTCTTCGGCTTCTTCCTTTTCAAAGGATTCTTTAATCATATTAAAACCGATACCGCACAGCAAAACAAGTGCTATATAGTGGTCGATAGCGGTAACATATTTTGCAAAGGCGGTGCCTAAAAAATAGCCGATAAGCGGCATAAGTGCCTGAAAGCCGCCAAACCACGCACCTGTTATAAGCATGTGTCGGGGTTTTAGCTGTCTTGTGGCAAGCCCCTTGCAAATTGCAACGGCAAAGGCATCCATCGAAAGACCGACGGCAAGGATAAAGAGTTCAAAAATACCCAAATAAAAACATCCTTTTAACAATAATGTGTTTTACATTATATATTAAAAGGATGCATTTGTCAAATAATTACGGGCTGTATTTGCTTGCCCAAAAGTGCCGCTTCAACAGTCTCAGGTATAAGTGAAAAGTCACATATCATTGAGTTATTTTTGCTTTTTGCATCATCTTGGCGATAGGGCACAAAGAAGATGTTTTTTGTGTTGTGCAAAAGCCCAATGTTTTTGGCACTGCCGCCCAAGGCATCATTTGTGGCAACGCCTAAAACCACGGGCTTGTTGTTGCGAAGATGGGCTTTAATTGCCATTGTGACCGAGGTGTCGGTAATGCCCATTGCGTGTTTAGAAAGGGTGTTGCCTGTAACGGGGGCAACCACCAAAATATCCAAAAGGTTTTTTGGGCCTATCGGCTCGGCACCGACAATGTCGTGTATAACCTTTTCACCGCACAGGGCTTCAACCCTTTCTATTAAATCTTTGGCTTTGAAAAAACGGGTGTCGGTGTTATAGACCGTTTCCGACATAATGGGTTTTATTTTAATCGGCAGTTTTGCAAGTGTCTCTAAAGCTGAAAGAGAAGCTTTAAGGGTACAAAACGAGCCGGTGAAAGCATACCCCAAAGTTATATTTTCCATAAAATTTCTCCAATCAGTTGTGGTGTTTAATAATTTCCGTCAATGTTTTTGCTAAAATCTTGCCTGCGGTTTCGGGTGCGGTAACCCCCGGTATACCGCCCGGCTTAAAGGCCTTAAAGCCAAGTGTGGTGGCATAATTTAAATCAAAACCGCCCTTGCTTGAAAGGTCAATCAGTAAATCGGCGGGGCAGTTTTCAAGGGTTTTGTCTGACAAAACGGGAAAATCAACCGTGTTAAAAATCATATTAAAGTCAAGGTACATATCCCCAAGCTTTTCGGTATTTATGTATTTAAAACCTAAAGCCGAAAGGGTTGCAAAATCCTTGGGTTTTCGGGCGCTTACGGTAACATCGGCACCAAGCGCTTTAAGGCGGTCGGCCATAATTTTACCAACCCTGCCATAGCCAATAACAAGCACCTTGCTTTGCCAAAGGGTGTAATCGGTTTCACGAATGGCAATTTCAATAGCACCCTCGGCTGTAGGCACGGCATTTAGCAGTGAAAAGCTGTCAAGGGTGTTATAGTCGATAAAATTTTTACCCAAAAACTTATAATTACAGCACAAAACAAGCTGGTTTTTAATTTGCGTTTCAATATCCTTCAAATAAATTTTGCGGTTGGTAAGCGGACAAAAAACGGTTTTCGTGTCCTTGGTGGTGGGTACAGGAAAAACTATTACATCACTTTTTTCAATATCCGCACGGTCATCGGGAAAAAGCCCAAGCGTGTCGACATAAAAATTTTCCTTTTCAAAATGGTTTTTAACAATTTTAAGCCGTCTGTCTCCGCCTATAATTAAAATTCGTTTCATCAAATCACCCGCTAAAAAAATAAAGTGCCATACACTATAATATATGGCACTTAAATTTATTTGGTGATTAGATTTAAAAGTCTTGCTTTGGTATTTTGGGTGGGGTTTTCAATCACCTCGTTTTGAAGTGTTTTTAAAATTTCGCCAACCTCTTCGCCCTTATATCCCAAATTTAAAAGGTCGTTGCCCGTAATTTTAAGGTGACCTATAAGATATGGCTCGCGGTTTTGTAAAATCTCATCAAGCTCTTCACAAGAAATATCCAAAAGCGTTAAAAATTGGCGGGTGATATTTTCATTTGTGGCAACAAGACATCTTTTTATGTCCGATTTACTTTTGGGTGGTGGCATTTTCACAAGTCGGTTAATGCCGTTTATAAAATCCTTTTCCATATTTGAAAGCTTTAAATCGGTTTTAATGTTGCCCTGGAATAAAAGATAAAGGCATAAAACGGGACTTTCTTTATGCTTTGAAATTTTTTCAAAATCAGGACAGGTGTCAAGCCCTAAAAACGAAAGCGCACCACAGCCAATAAGCGGTTTTATAACATTAAAATTTTCGCCTAAAACGGCTGCTTTAAGCTCGGTCATAATGCGCTCAACACTAACCTTTGAAATAAGGTGGGCGCATTTTATTGCGGCATTAAAGGTGTTTTCCTCAATTTTAAAATTAAGGGTTGAAGCAAACCTAAAAAGCCGTAAAATGCGAAGCGCATCTTCCTTAAAGCGTTTTTCGGGGTCGCCAACTGCACGCAATATTTTTGCCTTTAAATCTTCCTGTCCGCCAAAAAGGTCGCAAAGCCCACTTTCGTTATTATAAGCCATTGCGTTAACTGTAAAATCACGGCGGGAAAGGTCTTCTTTTAAATTACGTACAAACTTTACATTTTCGGGGTGGCGAGAATCTAAATAATCGCCGTCACAACGAAAGGTGGTGACTTCAATCGGCTCGTTTTCAATTAAAACGGTCACCGTGCCGTGTTTTATGCCCGTGGGTATGGTTTTATCAAAAACCGACATAATTTCATCTGGCGTGGCTGAGGTAGTTATGTCATAATCGTGGGGCGTTTTTAAAAGCAAAATATCGCGCACACAACCGCCGACAATATAGGCATCAAACCCGTTTTTATTAAGTTTTTTAATGACATATTCTATTTTTTCGGGAATTTTGAACATTTATTTTGTTCACCTGCCAAAAAAGTATTTATTTTTTCCTTAAAAAGTTATATAATAGAAAAGATAATAGAAAAGGAGAATTTTTACAATGAAACAGCTCCGTAAAGAAGATATGATAATTGACAATGTAAAGAATATCCATATGATAGGTATCGGCGGTAGCGGTATGTGTCCGCTTGCTGAAATTTTGCATAGCAAGGGTTATGTTTTAACCGGTTCTGACAATAACGAAAGTGATCCCTTAAAGCGTGTAAAAGCACTTGGTGTTAAAGTGTTTATGGGCCACGCTGCTGAAAATATTAAGGGCGCCGAATTGGTTGTATATTCCGCCGCTATCAGCAAGGAAAACCCCGAAATAGTCGAAGCGGAGCGTTTGGGCATTCCGCTTATGGAAAGAAGTCAGCTTTTGGGGGCTTTAACCCGCAAATATGACAATGTTATTGGTGTGTGCGGCACCCACGGTAAAACCTCTGTTACCTCTATGATAACACAAATTTTAATTTTAAACAAGATGGAACCTACCGCAGTTATCGGCGGTAAGCTACCCCTTATAAATTCAAACGGAATTGCGGGCAAAAGTGAAATTATGGTTTGCGAAAGCTGTGAGTTTGTTGACACCTTTTTACAGCTTTCTCCCGATATTACCGTGCTTTTAAACATTGATAACGACCACCTTGATTATTTTAAAACAATGGAAAATATGGTGGCTTCATTCAAAAAGTTTATCGCAATGGGTAAGGTTTGCTATGTCAACGGTGATGATGAATTAGCATATTCCGCCGCAAAGGATTCGGGTGTTAAGACCGTCACCTTTGGTTTTGACTCTAAAAATGACTATTATGCCGCTAATGAAATAGCGGGCAAATTCGGTTTTTCGTTTGATGTTATGAAAGGGGACAAAAAGCTTTGTGGTATCGAGCTTAAAATTCCCGGTCACCACAACATTTTAAACGCTTTATCGGCTTTTGCTGTGGCTTATGATTTAGGCGTTTCGGCTGAAGGTATAAAGTCGGCACTTGAAAGCTTTACAGGTGCCGGCAGACGCTTTGAATTTTTGGGTGAATTTAACGGTTTTGTGTTGGCGGACGACTATGCTCACCACCCAACCGAAATTAAAGCGACTTTAACCGCCGCTAAAAACCTTGATTATAACCGTGTTATTGCGGTTTTCCAACCTTTTACTTTTTCACGCACCGCGCTTTTAAAGGATGATTTTATAAAAGCACTCTCTATTGCTGACAAGGTTATTTTAACCCCAATTATGGGCTCGAGAGAAGTTAATACTTTTAATATTTATTCGGAAGATTTGGCAAAAGAGCTTACCAGTTGTGTTGTGGTTGACGGCTTTGAAAACATTGCAAACGAAATTATAAACACCGCCAAAGAGGGCGATATTGTAATTACTATGGGTGGCGGCGATATTTACAAGGCAGCATATATAGTTAAGGAAAAATTATCATGACAGTAAAGCTTTATGATATAGATTCACATTTAAAAGAGTTTGAAGCAACGGTAATTTGGTGTGAAAATGGGGTTGCGGTTTTAGATAAAACTGCCTTTTTCCCCGAAGGCGGGGGACAAACCTCTGACACGGGCTTTATTGACGGTGTTCGTGTTTTAGATGTGCAAATCAAAGACGGCATAATTTGCCATTATCTTGAAAAAGATATAGAAATGGGTAAAAATGTAAATTGCAAAATCGACTGGGACGAGCGTTTTCGCAAAATGCAAAACCATTCGGGCGAGCATATAATTTCAGGTATTGTTCATTCTCTTTACGGTTTTAACAATGTTGGCTTTCATTTAAGCAAAACCGAAATGACAATGGACTTTGACGGCATTTTAACCCGTGAAGACCTGCTTAAAATTGAACTTTTAGCAAACAAAGCGGTTTGGCAAAATGTTAAATTTAATTGCTATTACCCCGAAAGCTTAGAAAATTTAGAATATCGCAGTAAGCTCGATTTAACCGAGGATGTCAGAATCGTTGAAATTGAAGGTTATGACCGCTGTGCTTGCTGTGCACCGCATGTTAATACATCCGCCGAAATAGGTGTTATAAAAATATTAGATTTTTGTAAGCTTCGCGGTGGGGTGCGCTTGTTTGTGAAATGCGGCAGCGATGCTTTGGATGATTATAACGCCCGCTATCAAAACGACCTTAAAATTTCCTCGCTTTTGTGTGCCGAACAGTCGGAAATTGCATCGGCGGTTGAAAAGCTTTTGGAAACTGAGGGTAACTTAAAATTCACAATTACCGACCTAAAACGCCGACTTATTGCCGAAAAGGTTAAAAGCTTTAACCCCGAAAGTGATATTACCGCCGAATTTGAAAGCGGTATGGACATTAAGGAATTACAGCTTTATGCCGACCAGCTTTACAAAAAAGCGGGCGGTATAAGGGTGGTTTTAAGCGAAACCGACGGCGGATATTATTTTGCAATTTGCGGGGAAGAAAAACCTTTGTGCGAATTTTTTGTTCGCTTTAAAAATGCCTTTAATGTAAAAGGCGGCGGCAGAGGAAATATGGTGCAGGGTACTGTTTTTGCATCGCGTGATGAAATTGTTAAAATAATTCTTTAAAAACATACCTTTTTATGATAAAATAATTTGGTTAAATGAATTTTGGAGCTTTTTATGAACTGGACTGAAATTACAATTAAGGTTAATCAAAAGGATACTGACACCGCAGCGGCTATTGCCAATATGACGGTGCCTTACGGTATTTATATTGAAGATTATTCTGATTTAGAGCAAAAGGCGGAGGAAATTGCCCACATCAATTTGATTGATGAGGATTTAATTGCAAAGGACCGCACAACCTCGCTTATACATATTTACATAAGTGAATGTGACAACGCTTTGGAGGCGGTAGAGTATTTAAAGGAGCATTTAACCGCCGCTAACATTGAAAATTCAGTTGAATCTATCGGCGTAAATGATGCCGACTGGAACGAAAATTGGAAGAAATATTTCCACACAACCGAAATTGGCGAAAAGCTGGTTATTGTGCCCAGCTGGGAAAGCTATGACAACAAAAACGGCAGGGTTGTTTTAAATATTGACCCTGGTGCCGCTTTTGGCACAGGCACCCACGCAACCACCTCGCTTTGTCTTTCACTTTTGGAAAGTCAAATTAAAAACGGCACAAAAATGCTTGACATTGGCACAGGCAGCGGAATTTTAGCAATCGCTTCTTCGCTTTTGGGGGCTGAAACCGCCATTGGTGTTGATATTGATGCACAGTCGGTAAAAACCGCAAAGGAAAATGCCGAAATTAACAAGGTAGAAAATAAATGCGAATTTATCGTGGGCGACTTGGCAGATAAAATAAGCGGTAAATTCCAAGTTATTTGCGCTAATATTGTGGCTGATGTTATTATCAAGCTTTTCGATAATGTTAAGAATTTTATGACCGATGACGGTGTTTTAATAATTTCGGGCATTATTGACATAAGAAAAGAAGATGTTTTAAATTCTGCCGCAGCGCACGGCTTTAAAGTTTTAAAAGAAAATTATAAAGAAAATTGGTGCGCCTTTACACTGGGTATATAACCAACTATTTTGGAGGAAATTTATGCTTGAATTTGAGCAGTTGGGGCTGAAAATAGAGGCGTTTGAGCCCGAGCTTTGTGATTTAAAGGATGCGCTCGGATATAATGCCCTTTGCCGTGAAATTGAAGAGCTTGAAACCAAAGCGGCTGCGCCCGGTTTTTGGGATGACCTTGAAAATTCGCAAAAGGTTTTACAAAAAACAGGCAAGCTTAAAAACACAGTTTCGCGTTATGACGGGCTTTGTCAAAGCTATGACGACATTTTGGTTTTAATTGAGCTTGGCAATGAAGAGGGCGACATTTCTTTAATAGAGGAAATTGAAAACGGTATTGAAGACTTTGAAAAAGGTCTTGCCGAGCTTCGACTTACAACTCTTTTAACAGGTGAGTATGATAAAAACAATGCGGTGATTACATTTCACGCAGGTGCGGGCGGAACTGAAGCGATGGACTGGGTTTCAATGCTGGTTAGAATGTACACCCGTTGGACCGAACGCCACGGCTTTAAGGTGTCAATGCTTGACTTTTTAGACGGTGATGAAGCAGGTCTTAAAAGTGCGGTTATTGAAATTACAGGCGAAAATGCCTATGGCTATTTAAAAAGTGAATCGGGTGTACACCGACTTGTGCGTGTGTCCCCCTTTGATGCTTCGGGCAGGCGACATACCTCATTTGCGTCATTAGAAGTAATGCCTGAAATCACCGATGATATGAACATCGAAATCAGGGAAGAGGATATTAAAATGGATGTGTTCCGCTCCTCCGGTGCGGGCGGTCAGCATATTAACAAAACTTCTTCGGCGGTGCGACTAACCCACATACCAACAGGTATTGTGGTGGCCTGTCAGAATGAGCGCAGTCAGTTCCAAAACAAAGAAAAGGCGCTTAAAATGCTTAAATCAAAGCTTTTGGAAATTAAAGAACGCGAACACCTTGAAAAAATTGACGATATTAAGGGCGTTCAAAAGGAAATCGCTTGGGGTTCACAAATACGCTCGTATGTGTTTATGCCTTACACCTTGGCAAAGGACCACCGCACAGGGTTTGAATCAGGCAATATAAATGCTGTTATGGACGGCGATTTAGACGGCTTTATAAATGCATATTTAAAGGCATCCTCAAAAGGCGAATTAAAAAATGAAATTGGAGAAAATGAATGATGAAAAAAATTATTTCTTTATTTTTGGCACTTACTTTTGTTTTAGCGCTTTCGGGCTGTAAAAACGACAAGGGCAGAATGCTTTACAACCTTGACCTTGAAAAATATGTCGAGCTTGGCGAATATAAGGGCATTAAGGTTGATACAAAATCAGAGGATTTTGATTATATCAAAAAACAGCTTATGCTGTCTGATATTGAAAATAACACCTTTGAGGATAAAACCACCGAAGGTAAGGTTCAGCTTAATGACATTGCCAATATTGACTATGTCGGCAAAAAGGACGGTGTCGCTTTTGAGGGTGGCACAGCCAATGGTTATAATTTAACTATCGGTTCGGGTCAGTTCATCCCCGGCTTTGAAGAAGGTCTTGTGGATGCAAAAATTGGCTCTACCGTTGACCTTAAATTGACATTCCCAAAAGATTATCAGTCAACCGATTTGGCGGGCAAGGATGTTGTGTTCACTGTTAAGGTTAACTATGTTTTCAGAGATTTTTATAAAGAGCTTGGCTTTGAAACCGAAGAAGCATATAACAAAAAATTAGAAGCAAAAGCCGCTGAAAATGTTTTAATGCAAAAGGTAAGCGATGGTGCAAAGGTAAAGGAATATCCCAAAAAGGATAAAAAATATATGTTAGAGCAAATGCTTCCCGTTTATAAAAAAAGCGTTGAAGGAAATTATGGCATAACCTTTGATAACTATTTACAGCAAATGGGCCAAACCGAAGACCAATTCGAAGAGGTTTTTGTGACCAATTATATCGAGCCGACAATGCTTGAGCAAATGGCACTTTACGCTATTTTCGATAAAGAAAATATGACACTTACCGATAAGGAAATTGAAGACTATAAAAAAGAATATATCGCATCCTTTGACAGCGACGAGGTTACCGAAAAGCTTATTAAGGAATATAACGGCGAATTTTTCTTTGAATATTATGCTGTTGCCGAAAAGGTTATAGATTTCCTTTATGAAAACGCAAAAATTTCTTAAAACAAATAAGCGGGGATAAAACCCCGCTTAAAAAATATATGAAAGGCGGTGTGGTATGCAGTATAAAATTCAAAACGGTGTGGTTGAGCTTTCGGGTCAGCCCATTTTAAAGCAAATTGATTTTGAAATTAACGACAACAGCAAAATTGCAGTTGTTGGCCGAAACGGTTGCGGCAAAACCACATTGCTTAAACTTATTTCGGGTGAATATTCAATAGTTAAAAAAGACAGCGACACCCAAAGTTTTATTGCGGTGTCGGGTAATGTCAGTATTGGCTTTTTGTCACAAATGACCTTTGAGGATGACAACCGCACTCTACTTGAAGAGGTGCGCTCGGCCTACCGTGAAATTCTTGACCTTAAAGAAAGGGTACGCATTGCTGAAAACAAAATGCGTGAGTCGGGTGACGAAAACGACATTAAGGAATATACCAATTTGCTTGACACCCTAACAAATTTGGGCGGTTTTTATTTTGAAAAAGAATATGAAGCCGCAATTAAAAAATTTGGCTTTTCGGAAGAAGAAAAGCACCGTAAATTATATGAATTTTCGGGTGGCCAGCGCACAAAAATCGCATTTTTAAAGCTGCTTTTGTCAAAACCTGATATTTTACTTTTGGACGAGCCGACTAACCATCTTGATATTGAGGCTGTCGTTTGGCTTGAAGAATATTTAAAAAATTACAAAAAAGCATTTGTTGTGGTATCGCACGATAGAATGTTTTTAGATAATGTTGCTACCACGGTTTATGAAATTGAAAATGGCAAAACCCACAAATATGTTGGGAATTACACCCGTTTTGCCGAGCTTAAAAAAGAACAACGTGCTTTACAGCTTAAAGAGTATGAAGCGCAACAAAAGGATATTGCACGACTCGAAGGGCTTGTTGACCGTTTTCGTTATAAAGCCACCAAAGCATCAATGGCACAGTCGAAGATTAAAGAGCTCGAACGAATGGAGCTTGTCGATGCTCCCGAAAGAGAAGACCTTTCGGTTTTTCATTTTGATTTAACACCCCTTGATATCGGTGTTAAAGATGTGCTTTCGGTAAAAGATTTAAAAATTGGATATGACAGCGTTTTATCAACCGTAAATCTTGAAATGAAGCGGGGTGAAAAGGTTGGTATTATCGGCGGCAATGGGCTTGGTAAGTCGACCTTTATTAAAACACTTATGGGCGAGGTTAAAAGCCACGGCGGTGAAGTTAAATTTGGCCCCCGTGTAAGCATTGGCTATTTCGACCAACAAATGGCGCAATATTCTTCAAAAGACACCGTGCTGGATGATTTTTTAAAAGTATATCCAAGTTTAACACCTTTTGAAGCGCGTTGTGCTTTGGGTGCATTTTTGTTTTCGGGCGAGGATGTTTTTAAAACTGTTGATATGCTGTCGGGCGGTGAGCGTGTTCGCTTGGCGCTTTGCAAAATTTTTAAAAAGCGACCAAACTTTTTAATTTTGGACGAGCCCACAAACCATATGGATATCGCATCAAAAGAGGCGCTTGAAGAAATGCTGCAAAATTTTCAGGGTACCCTTTTGTTTGTGTCGCACGACCGTTATTTTATTAAAGAAATTTCAAATTCGCTTTTGCATTTTGATAAGGATAAGGTAACACATTTTCCTTACGGCTATTCGCAATATTTGTCTTCACCCAAAACCGAAAATGTGCCAGAAGTCATCGCTTCACAGCCAAGGGAAAAGAAAACCTATACCACACCATTAAAGGAAAAAGCAAAAAAAGAAAAAGCCATTAAAAAATGTGAAGAAAAAATTGCAAAGCTTGAGGCGGAATTAGCTTTAATTGAAAACGAGCTTTTAAAGGAAGAAAATATATCTGACTATGTAAAGCTGGGCGAGCTTAACACCCGACAAGGTGAGATAGAGCAAGAGCTTTTAACCGCAATGGAAGAGTGGGAAAACCTTTTTGACTGATTGCTTGACAAGGGCTGTTTCAGATGTTAAAATTTAAAGGCAAAGCAAACCCAAAAGTGAAAGGTTTTTACCTTTCTTAAACTGGAATAGGGGTGAAATTCCCCTGCGAACTCGTCGCCGTAATTTGTGTTAAACCATTTCATTTAAGTCACTGCGTTATGCGGGAA
Organism: uncultured Clostridia bacterium; assembly: GCA_945983355.1. GTDB lineage: Bacteria > Bacillota > Clostridia > Oscillospirales > Acutalibacteraceae > UBA737. Next base: position 18,276 of record CAMFSU010000062.1, read on the forward strand.
GGCGAAATGGTGGGTGTTCCCCGAAGTGCCCGCGCAATAAGTCGGAATACGGGCTTTTGGCGGTTAATACAAATGTGTCACGAGTAATTGACGGTGTATGGGCTTTAAGAAACCTTTGTATTGTGGTGTTCTTTTTGTACTTATATCTCCTTTTGTATTAGCGTTGTTTTGACAACAATACAAAAGGAGTTTTTTATTTTGAAAAATAAAAGAATTTTAAAGAAAATTGTGGCACTTGCCCTTGTGGCTTTAATGGCGGTGTTCACTCTTTCTGCCTGCCAAAGTGCCGACACAAATTCCGATAATTTATCGGGTAGTAGGGAGAGTAAGACAATTATCGTAACGGTGATTGCAAAGGACAAAACCGAAAAGGTGTTTAATATCGAAACCGACAAGGAAACACTTGGTGATGCACTTTTCGAAGAAGGTCTTGTTATAAAGGAAGAACACAAATCGGGTTTTTACAGCTATATCGACGGTGTTCGCGCCGACTATACGCTTGATAAGTGCTGGTGGTCATTTACAAAGGGTGGCGAAACCGTAATGGTTGGCGCAAACGATTTAAAAATAGCAGATGGTGATAAATTTGAAATCACAAACACGCCGGCTTAAATTAGTCGAGCTTTTAATACTTGTTTTAATGGGCGTTTTAATGTATGTTTCACAGGTGATTATGGCGCCCTTGACTAATATTGAATTAGTTAGTTTTTTAATTATTATAGTTGCTCGGCGGTTTGGCACTAAGTCCTTAATATCGGTTTATGTTTTTGCTTTTTTAGAAATTATGACCTATGGCTTTCATATATGGTCAATAAATTATCTTTATGTTTGGGCGGTTTTAGTGCTTATCGTTTTGCCGTTTAGAAAAATTAACAATGTGTTTTTATATACCGTTATTTCGGGGATATTTGGTATAGCTTTCGGCACACTTTGTTCCGCACCTTATTTTATAACGGGCGGTATTTCTATGGGTGTTGCATATATAATAAGCGGATTTTCGTTTGATATTCCGCATTGTATAGGCAATACCGTTTTAACGGCGATTTTATATATTCCAATCACTAAAGCGTTTAATTACATACTGGATAAAACGCTAAAATAAAGCAATTCTCGCGGCAGTAGAGTTAATTTTCAAAACTCTACTGCCGCGTTTTTTGTTATTAGAGAGCGAAAAACGGTCAGTAGGTTGTATTATTTTCGAAAATATGGCTATAATCTTGGTATCATGTTTTTTGGAGGCATTTTTTAAAATGAGTTTTAAAATTGTGACAGATTCCTGTGCTAATTTAACAGGTGAGCTTATAGAAAAATATGGTGTTGAAATTATTTCTCTTCAATACCATATGAACGGCAAAAGCTATGACAGTTATATAAAAGGTGAAAAGCCGAATTTTGACAGCGCTTATAAATTTTTGCGTGAAAAGGGCAAAGTTACCACCTCGCTTGTTGGTCGCGATGAGTGTGACCGTGTTATAATACCGCTTTTACAGCAGGGTGAGGATGTGCTTATTTTGGCGTTTTCTTCGGGGCTTTCAGGTACATACCAAAATATTGTAACCGCCGCCCAAGATTATAAGGAAGAATTTCCCGACAGAAAAATTATTGTGGTTGATACCCTTGCGGCATCAATGGGTCAAGGTCTTTTGGTACACTATGCGGTAGAACTAAAAAATCAAGGCAAAACAATAGAAGAGGTTGCACAATGGGTAGAGGACAACAAGCTTTGCTTAAATCACATTTTCACACTTGATGATTTATTTTTCTTAAAGCGTGGTGGTCGCCTTTCAGGTGCGGGTGCAGTTGTGGGCACCGTTTTGGCAATAAAACCGCTTATGCATGTTGCAAACGACGGCAAGCTTTATGTTACAGGTAAGGCACGCGGCAGAAAAGCATCTATTGAGCATTTAATAAATTCGCTTGAAGAAAAGGGCGAAAATATTAAAGACCAAACAATTTTTATTGTTCACGGCGACTGTAAGGAGGATGCAAAATTTATTGCGGCGGCAGTTAAAACCCGTTATGGAGTTAAGGATGTTGTGATTAACTGCCTTGACCCCGTAATTGCTTCGCATTCAGGCCCCAACACCCTTGCAATTTTCTTTATAGGTAAGAAAAGATAATAAAACGCACCCTTCGGGGTGCGTTTTTTAATTCGGAATGCGTATATATAATTTAAATATTGCCAACAATAAATTTGTATATCTTGACTTTATATTAAGGTTTTGATAAAATATAATGTGACATAAAATATCATTTTTCGGGAGGATTAAATCTTTGAAAAATTTCAGTAATTATAAAGATTTCAGCACAAAGGAAAATTTGCATTTTGAATCAAAAGCGGTTCACGGCGCATTGGGAACAGAGCCAATTACAGGTGCTGTAAGTATGCCGATTTTTCAGTCAGTAACATTTCGCCATCCCGAGCTTGGCAATTCAACCGGCTTTGATTACAGCCGCCTTGAAAACCCCACAAGGCAAGAGCTTGAACGCACAATGGCTATTTTAGAGGGTGGCATAAAGGGCTTTGCTTTTTCAAGCGGACAAGCTGCCAACATGTCGGTTTACTCGCTTTTAAATGTGGGCGACCATATAATTATGTCGGACGATATTTACGGCGGCACACACCGTATTGTTAACGATGTTTTTGGTAAATATGGCATTGAACACACAAGCGTTGACCTTGCTGACTTGGATGCTGTTAAAGCGGCAATTAAGCCAAACACCAAGATGATTTTTATTGAAACCCCCACAAACCCTGTTATGAAGGTTGCCGACATTGCAGAGCTTTCAAAAATTGCAAAATCTATCGGTGCATTAACGGTTGTTGATAACACATTTTTAACACCCTATTTCCAAAAGCCGTTATCTCTCGGTGCGGATATTGTTACTCACTCTTCCACCAAATATCTTGGTGGTCATAACGACACAATTTCAGGTATTGTGGTTGTTAAGGATAATGAGGAAATTGTTAATAAAATTAAGGTTCATATGAAGTCGCACGGCAGTCAGTTAGCACCTATGGACAGCTGGCTTTTGCTTCGTGGCATTAAAACACTTCATCTTAGAATGGAACGCCATAACGAAAACGCTTATAAGGTGGCTCATTGGCTTCGCACACAGCAAAAGGTTAAAAAGGTTTATTATGTTGGCTTTGAGGACCACCGTGATTATGCCGTTACCAAAAAGCAAACCACCGGCTTTGGCGGTATGATTTCTTTTACGGTTGATAGCTTTGAGACCGTTAAGAAAATTTTAAAAAATGTTGATATGGTCATGTTTGCCGAAAGTCTTGGCGGCACCGAAACCCTTATCACATACCCAACCACCCAAACTCACGAGGACACACCAAAGCATTTAAAGGAAGAGCTTGGCATTACCGACTGCTTCTTGCGTCTTTCGGTGGGCATTGAAAATGTTGACGATATTATTGCCGATTTAGACCGCGCAATAAATTCATAGGTGATAAAATGAAATTTACAAAGATGCAGGCGTTTGGAAACGACTATGTTTATATCGACGCCATACATCAGTCTTTGCCCAATTTGCCGGAGCTTGCAAGGTTTGTAAGCAACCGGCATTTTGCTATCGGCTCTGACGGTATGGTGCTTATTTGCCCGTCTGATGTGGCAGATTTTAGAATGAGAATGTTTAATCCCGACGGTACTGAGGGTGAAATGTGCGGTAACGCACTTCGCAGCGTGGGTAAGTATGTTTATGACCACGCTTTAACCGATAAGACCGAGGTTAAAATTGAAACCTTGGGCGGTATTAAAACCGTTTGGCTCACCATAGATAAGCGTGAAGCGAAGGACGGCGAAAAGCAAATGCCTTATAAAAACCGTGGCTTTGTAAGCGATATTAAAGCCAATATCGGCGCACCTATTTTAGATACCGCACTTATTCCTGTCAACACCGATTTAAACGAATTTATCGAACAGCCCGTTAAGGTGCTAGATAAAACCTTTTATATCACAGCAGTTTCGTGGGGTAATCCCCATGTTGCAATGTTTGTTGACTCGGTTTCGGATTTAGATGTTGAAAAATACGGCCGTGAAATTGAAAATATGACCGAACTTTTCACAAATAAAACCAATGTAACCTTTGCCGAGGTTGTAAACCGCAATTACATAAAAATGCGTGAATGGGAACGGGGTACCGGTGAAACCATCGGTTGCGGTACGGGCTGCTGCACTGCCGTTGTTTCGGGTGTTTTAACCGACAGGTGCGACCGCGAGGTTACTGTTGAGCAAATCGGCGGTCCCTTAAAGGTTTTATGGGATGAAAAAACCGACACAATGTTTATGACAGGCGCTTCGCATAATGTATTTGAGGGCGAAATTGATATAAGTCACATCGAGGGATAATTATGACACTTTCTAAAATTTTAGAAAATTTAGAATATCAGCTTTTGCAGGGCGATTTAAGCTGCGACATTTCGGATATTATTTACGATTCACGAAAGGTTATAAAAGACAGTGCTTTTGTCTGCCTTGTTGGTGCTAATGTTGACGGTCATCGTTTTATACCGCAGGTCATTGATGGCGGTGCTGCCGCTATTATAGTTGACCGCGAGGTTGAAGCTATACCCGAACATATCGCCGTTATAAAGGTTAAAAACACACGCCGTGCATTAGCGCTTATGTCGGCGGCGTTTTTTGGCTATCCCGACAAAGAGCTTGTAACAATAGGCCTTACAGGTACAAAGGGTAAAACCACCACAACCTATATGGTAAAAAGCGTGCTTGAAGCCACAGGTAACAAAACGGGGCTCATCGGCACAACGGGTATTTTAATCGGTGATGAGTCACTGCCCGCAAAAAACACCACCCCTGAATCTTACGAAATTCATAAAATCTTTCGCAAAATGGTGGATAGCGGCTGTAAGTATGCGGTTATGGAGGTTTCGTCCCAGGGCTTAAAGCACGACCGTGTTGCAGGTATAGAGTTTGACTATGGTGTGTTTACCAACTTTTCACCCGACCATATCGGCCCTAACGAGCACGAAAGCTTGGAGGAATATGCCGCCTCAAAAAGCATTTTGTTCCGCCAATGTAAAACTGCTGTGGTTAATGCCGATGATGGAAACACTGCTGAAATTTTAAAGGGGCACACCTGCAAGGTGCTGACCTTTGGTATAAATAACAATGCCGATTTAACGGCAAAAAATTGCGAATTTATTAAAGAAAACGGCTTACTTGGTATGCGTTTTGACACAAGCGGTGCGGTGGATTATAATTTCACCGTTTACACCCCCGGTATGTTTTCGGTTTACAATTCACTTGTAACTATTTTTATTTGCCATCTTTTAGGTGTTCAAAATGCCGAAATTTTAAAGGGGCTTTTGGCGGTAAAGGTGCGCGGCAGGGTTGAATTGGTGCCTTGCTCGCCTGATTTTTCGGTTATAATTGACTATGCTCACAACGAAGTCAGCACTAAAAGTGTTATGAACACTCTTTCGGAATATAAGCCCAACCGTATGATTTGTGTTTACGGTGGCGGCGGTAACCGTTCGAAGCTAAGACGTTATGATATGGGCGAAGTTACGGGTGCAATGGCTGATTTATGTATCTTAACCTGTGACAACCCGCGCGATGAGGAAATTGCCGATATTAACAATGACATAAAAATCGGTCTTGCAAAATCAAACGGTAAGTATATCGAAATTGAAGACCGCAAGCAAGCCATTAAATATGCTATTGAAAATGCCGAAAAGGGCGACTTTATAATTCTTCTTGGCAAAGGGCACGAAACTTATCAAGAAATTAAAGGTGTTAAATACCACTTTGATGAGCGTGAGGCGGTTGCCGAAATAAGAAAGGAATTAGGTCTTAATTAAAATTTTAAGCGACAGCAAAAACTGTCGCTTTTAATTTTGCAAACTAAAATTTACTTGTTATAATAGAAATTTTTAATATTTTGGGTTATAATAATAAAAAATAAAGGATTTTGCAACTTGCGGTTGCAAAAAAGTTCTAAGTGCACTTGGTTGTATGGGTGAAGAGTATTTGATATTATGAATATGCAAATAATTTCTGGCGTATAAAATATATTAAGAGGTAATTTATATGACTATTGGACAAAAAATAACCGAACTTCGCGTTCAAAAAGGTATAACACAAGAAGAATTGGCTGAAAGATTAGATGTTTCACGCCAATCAATTTCAAAATGGGAAATTGACAGCGCACTTCCTCAAATAGATAAAATTTTATTACTTTGTGATTTCTTTGGCATAACTGCTGACCAGCTTTTAAGGGAAGATGCTGAAATAAAATCGGCAGCCAATAATAAACCCCACAACAAATATTTCGGCACTGACGGTTTCCGTGGCGAAGCAAACGTAACCCTTACCTCTATGCAGGCATACCGTGTGGGTAGATTTTTGGGTTGGTACTATTCATCGGCTTTATCGGGCTGTCAAAAGCGTGGATATCGCCCCAAAATTGTTATCGGTAAAGATACTCGTCTTTCCAGCTATATGCTTGAATATTCACTTGTTGCGGGTATTACTGCATCGGGTGCTGATGCTTATATGCTTCACGTTACCACCACACCAAGTGTTTCTTATGTAACAAGAATGGATGAATTTGATTGCGGTATTATGATTACTGCGTCCCATAATCCTTTCTATGATAACGGTATTAAGGTTATTAACCGCTTCGGTGAAAAGTTGGATGATGACACCACCGCTCTTATTGAAGCATATATCGATGGCGATTTAGAAACCTTAGGTGTTACGGGTGATGATTTACCCCTTGCTACCCGCGAAAGAATAGGTAAAATTGTTGACTATGTTTCGGGTAGAAACCGTTATGTTGGTTATTTAATTTCCTTAGCTTCAAATTCTTATAAGGGCTTGAAAATTGGTATTGACTGTGCCAATGGTGCCAGCTGGAATATTGCGGCTTCGGTTTTCCGTGCTTTAGGTGCAAAGCTTTATGTTATCGGTGACGAGCCAAACGGCCTTAATGTTAACGAGGGCTGCGGCTCTACCAAAATGGATAAGCTTTGTAAGCTTGTTAAAGAACAGCACCTTGATATTGGTTTTGCTTTTGACGGTGATGCTGACCGTTGCCTTGCAGTTGATGAAAACGGCAATGTGGTTGACGGCGATAAAATTATGTATATTTTGGCGCGTCGCCTTAAAAACCGCGGTATGCTTAACAAAGACACAGTTGTTGCAACCATTATGTCAAACAGCGGCTTCTTCTCAGCTGTTAGCAAGGCGGGGATGAACTGCGTTCAAACCACCGTTGGTGACCGCTTCGTTTACGAGGAAATGCAAAATAACGATTATTCACTCGGCGGTGAGCAGTCAGGTCATATTATTATGAAAAAATACGCCACCACAGGCGACGGTCTTTTAACTGCAATAATGGTTTTGGAAGAGGTTTGCGACAGCAAATCAACCCTTGCAAAATTGAGCGAGCCGGTTATTCTTTATCCGCAGTATATTAAAAATATTCGTGTTAAGGATAAAAACGAAACCGTTAACGATGCCGAAGTTTTAGCATCGGTTGACAAGGTTAACGAAATTATTAACGGCAATGGCAGGGTGCTTTTACGCCAAAGCGGTACAGAGCCGGTTATTCGCATTATGATTGAGGCCGAAACCGAAGAAAAATGTCGTGAATATGCCGATATAATTGCTAAAACTATTGTTGAAAGAGGATTTTCAGTTGAATAAATATATCAAAACAAAGGATTTAATATCCACCGAAAATAAAATTATCAAGCCGTTTTTAGAAAGGTTTGAATACCCTTGGGAAGCACTTCCTGAAATTAAGGGATATATTAAAGAACTCATCAAAAACGGAATTGAGGGTTACACCTTAATTGGTGAAGATGTGCTTGTGGGCGAAAATGTTAAAATTTATCCCACCGCCACCATTGAAGGCCCTACAATTATTGGCAGTAACACCGAAATTCGCCCGGGTGCATTTATTCGTGGCTCGGTTTTGGTTGGTGAAAAGTGCGTAATCGGCAATTCGACCGAAATGAAAAACGCCGTTTTGTGTGACGGTGTTCAGGTACCGCATTATAATTATGTTGGCGATTCGGTTTTGGGCGACAAGGCACACATGGGCGCGGGCTCTATCCTTTCAAATTTTAAGGCGGGTGGCAGCAATGTTGTTATCCACGCTGATAAGGATTATGTAACAGGCCTTCGCAAAATCGGTGCAATTTTAGGCGACTATGCCGATATCGGATGTGGCGCAGTTTTAAACCCGGGCACAATTATAGGTAAAGGTACCCGCGTTTATCCCTTAACCTGTTGCCGTGGCATCTACCCTGAAAACGCTATTGTTAAATCAAACGATAATATTGTTGAAATGAAATAATTTATTTTACCGCCGTGCATTACACACGGCGGTATTTTTCAGTTTGACAAAGACATAAAGCGGTGTTATAATTGGTGTGTTAATTTAATGATATATGCGCCCATAGCTCAGCTGGATAGAGCGTTCGCCTCCTAAGGTTATACTAAATCACTCGCCTTTGCTCAAAAGGCGAGCGATAATATAGATAAAATTTCATACACGTCTCTGTACCTCAGCAGGATAGAGGGTCCGCCTCCTAAGCGGAACGCCCCCGGTTCGAATCCGGGCAGGGACGCCACAAAAAACGCCGAAAGCCTTGATTTTTCAAGGTTTTCGGCTTTACTTTTTTGTCGGGTGTCCTTGTTTGTTCTGCTCGGCTTCTTTACTGTGAGCGATCCTTTTTACTTAGGTTGCGGACTCCCTATCCCTTGAAAATCCTGCTAATCAAATTAGCAAGAAAACCCCGTTTTTGCTAATGAAAATCGACTTTCTGCTAATCGCTCAGAAAATCGTGCTAAAAATCTTGCTAATTAAAAAGTGTGCTTATAATAGTTCGACCTTGTTTTACCCCGTACCTTTTAATCCCTTTGTTATGTAGTATTATCCTATCCCAAACCGCACATTTCACAAAAAGCCTATCCTTATATATAATGAAAGTGTCAGGAGGTAATGGATATGAGAAACAAGAACTACTACATAAATCTTAATGACCGTGAATACTTAGATGTTCTTTCCTCTTTGATGAACAAGAGAAATAAATTGATCCAAAGCGGCAAGTATACCGATGGTATTGACGAAGTAATTATGAAGATTAAGACGGCTAAGAAAAGAACTTTTCGTGTCCTCTATATATAAGTATATGAGTTCGACATTCAGATTTCAATAAAAATTTATTTCAGGCAGCTCCGTTTCGTTTGTCAATACGAAGCGGAGTTTTCCTTTTGAGCCACCCTTTCCTTTCGAGGATCGGGTGGCTTTTTTTAATTTTTTCAAAAAATTTTTCAAAACACCCTTGTGGTTTGCCCTTTCTCAGTGCGAATTAGTGAAAGGGTTGTTAATCGACTCCGATAAGGAGCAGCTCTTTCGCTGTTCCTTGAAAATTGAATATCAGGTGCATAGGACTTCAGTTCTGATGATTAGCCACTTTAACGGGTACGCCAAGACTTCCGTATGGAACGAGCGAGAACCCCCGTTATAAATATCAGGTTGCCCTTGATACGGCGATGACAGTCAGAATGATAATGGTACTTCTCTACGGAGCAGGCGGAGAACCCGGCTGAGGTGAAATTCCTATGAAGCGGTGAAGCACACCGCTACCTATGTACTTCCCTTGCAAGGGATGTTGAGAACAAATATTGCACAAATGAACATTAGACCGAAGAAAAGCGTTACTTCGGTCTTTACATAGCACCTTATAACAAGATGCTAAATCTAAAGAAAGGAGCAAAAGACGATGCCCCACTGTAACACGATTGCTATATGCAATCAAAAAGGCGGTGTTGGTAAAACGACAACCACCGTAAACTTAGGCGTAGGCTTGGCTATACAGCTTTAATCAGGAACAGAAAGACTACCTGACAGAACTGCTAAAACCCGAAAACAATTCGCTATGGGCGGCGGCTCTATATGGTATCAACTATTCTGATGACCAAATTGTAACGGTAGCTCTTACGCAGATTGGCAACGTTGGCGGAGATCCTTATTGGAGTTGGTACGGCTTCGGCTCAAGGGTTGAATGGTGTGCCTGCTTTGTGTCTTGGTGTGCTAACGAGTGCGGATATATCGACGCCGGTATTATTCCGAAATATGCCGGCTGTGTAAACGGCGTTCAATGGTTCAGAGACCGAGGACAATGGGCAGACGGTTCGTATGAACCTTCGCCCGGTACAATCATCTTCTTTGACTGGGAGGGCGACGGTGTGACAGACCACACCGG